>NZ_JAHWLU010000002.1:0-104666 GCF_022134725.1 Buttiauxella sp. S19-1 | reverse complement strand
GGCGCGATTGAAGCCGGAACACAAGGTCAACGTCAAAACCCAAAGACCACACCGAGCCGGTTTTGACCTTGTTCCCGGTATAAATTGCCCCAGTGTTCCCCATAAGTCAGGGTTGAGCTGCCGGGAGCAGCGAAAGAGAGCGATCGTCGGGAACGCGTCGCGAACGACGCTGATGTTGGGGATAAGCTGGGGTTTACCGCGCAGCGGCAATTTAATGACCGGGCGCCTGGATTATCAAGGGGTTGGCGTTAACCCCTTGATACGTTAACCGTTTGCGGGAATTACAGAGATAACTGAACGCACGGGTGAACGGAAAAACTTCTCATCTGACAGATCTTGCCCTGAAAAGATTGCCAGGGCGAGTTATGTATAAGAGACACCTGATCGAGAATTCAATGATAAACCGGCAGTAGATCGAAACTTGAAAGAATATGAATCGCGGCGTTAGTTACGCCAAAGACAAGAACCAGCACGATCATTTTGTTCCCGCCCCATACCCGATAAATTGGGCTGCCGAATTTCTTACGTGAAGCTTTAGCCAACAGCGCCGGAACGATTGCTGCCCAGATAGTGGCTGCCAGCCCCGCAAAACCAATCGCGTAGATAAACCCGTCAGGCCAGATAAATCCCCCCAACATTGGCGGAATAAATGTCACCAACGCGGTTTTCAGGCGACCAACAGGTGAGTCATCGAACTTAAATAAATCGGCCAGATAATCGAATAAACCCAACGTCACGCCCAGGAACGAACTGGCAACGGCGAAATTGGAGAACACGATCAGCAGTAAATCCAGTGCGCGGCTGTTCAGTACGCCACTCAACGCGCCGACCAACACATCAATATTCCCGCCTTTATCTGCAATGGCGATAAAGTCGTTGCGCGGAATATTTCCCATACTGCCAACCAACCAAATGATATACAGCCCCAGCGCCATAAGTGTTCCCCAGACCAGGCAACGCTTGATGGTTTGGGGATCTTTACCGTAATACTTCATCAGGCTCGGCACGTTGCCGTGGTAACCAAATGAGGCGAGGCAAAATGGCAGCGTCATAAACAGATACGGTAAATAGCTTGGGTTGACTGCTTTGCTATCAAGAAGTGTTGCGGGTTCGACATGCCACATCAGGCCGCCAAACGTCATAAAAAAGGTCAGGATTTTGGCACCGAGCACAATCGTCGTCATGCGGCTAACTGCGCGCGTACTCAACCAGACAATAAACGCCACTACCAGGGCAAAGATTAGCCCAGCAAATCTCGCGGGGAAATCGACGGACATTTTTCCCAGCGTGTGATGAATCACTGAGCCGCTTGCCGAGATATAGGCGTAGGTCAGGATATACAGCACAAATGCGATGGACAGACCGTTAATCAGATTCCAGCCTTTGCCCAGTAAGTCTTTGGTGACGGTGTCAAAACTTGAACCCACACGGTAATTCAGGTTCGCTTCCAGAATCATCAAACCAGAGTGCAACATACAAAACCACGTCACAATCAGTGCCGCTAAAGACCAGAAAAACCACGCGCCTGACATCACCACCGGCAGGGAAAACATTCCGGCACCAATAATGGTGCCGCCAATAATCATGACTCCGCCGAAAATAGACGGCGATACCTGGGTGGTCGATAAGGTTGCCATACGAATTCCTGAAACATTGAACGGCTGTCGAAGCGACAGGTTTACTGCGCAACATTGTACCAGTACATGAGTACAATTTGGATAAAAAAAATCCCGGTTGCATTAACCAGGATTTTTATCACTGCCTGCTGATTAACAGCAGGCATAAACTTCTGTCAATTATGCTTCTGTGGTACGACGACGAGCAGGAGCTGCACCGTCTTCACGACGTGGGCCACGACCGCCTTCGCGACGTTCGCCGCTGAAGCTACGTGGTGCGCCAGCACCTGGACCGTCACGACGTGGACCACGACCGCCTTCACGACGCTCACCACCACCACCGAAGCTACGGCCTGCGCCTGCACCAGCACCGCCGCCACGACGTTCGCCGCCACGGTCAGTACGTGGCTGTGCATCACCCATCAACTGCATATTCATTGGTTTGTTCAGAATACGAGTACGGGTAAAGTGCTGCAGGATCTCACCTGGCATGCCTTTTGGCAGCTCGATGGTTGAGTGGGTACCGAACAGCTTGATGTTACCAATGTAACGGCTGCTGATATCGCCTTCGTTAGCGATAGCGCCAACGATATGACGAACTTCAACACCATCATCACGGCCAACTTCGATACGGTACAGTTCCATATCGCCAACGTCACGACGTTCACGACGTGGTGCATCGCCATCACGCTGTGGACGATCTGAACGCTCTGGACGATCACCGCGTGGTGCACGATCACCACGTGGAGCACGGTCTGAACGTTCGAAACGCTCATCACGCTCACGGAATTCACGACGTGGACGCATCGGTGCATCTGGTGGCAGAATCAGAGGACGTTCGCCCTGTGCCATTTTCAGCAGTGCTGCAGCCAGTGTTTCCATATCCAGCGCTTCTTCTGATTCAGCAGAAGGTTGGATTTTCGCCAGCAGGCCACGGTACAGATCCAGATCGCTGCTTTCCAGTTGCTGCTGAACTTTAGCGGCAAACTTAGCCAGGCGACGCTCGCTCAGCAGTTCACGGTTTGGCAGTTCAACTTCAGGAATAGTCAGCTTCATGGTGCGTTCGATGTTGCGCAGCAGACGACGCTCGCGGTTCTCAACGAACAGCAGCGCACGGCCAGCACGACCTGCACGACCAGTACGGCCGATACGGTGAACGTAAGACTCTGAGTCCATCGGGATGTCATAGTTAACAACCAGGCTGATACGCTCAACGTCCAGGCCACGAGCCGCAACGTCGGTTGCAATCAGGATGTCCAGACGACCGTCTTTCAGACGCTCCAGGGTTTGCTCACGCAGTGCCTGGTTCATGTCACCGTTCAGTGCTGCGCTGTTATAGCCGCTTTGTTCCAGTGCTTCAGCCACTTCCAGAGTCGCGTTTTTGGTACGTACGAAAATGATCGCCGCATCAAAATCTTCAGATTCCAGGAAGCGAACCAGCGCTTCATTTTTACGCATACCGTGGACAGTCCAGTAGCTCTGGCTGATGTCCGGGCGAGTCGTTACGCTAGATTGAATGCGAACTTCCTGCGGATCTTTCATGAAGCGACGAGTAATACGACGAATTGCTTCTGGCATAGTTGCAGAGAACAGAGCGGTCTGATGACCTTCTGGGATCTGCGCCATGATGGTTTCAACGTCTTCGATGAAGCCCATACGCAACATTTCATCAGCTTCGTCCAGTACCAGACCTTTCAGGTTGGACAGATTCAGCGTACCGCGTTTTAAGTGGTCAAGCAGACGACCTGGGGTACCAACAACAATTTGTGGTCCCTGACGCAGGGCGCGCAGCTGCACGTCATAACGCTGGCCACCGTAAAGGGCTACCACGTTTACGCCGTGCATATGTTTAGAGAAATCCGTCATGGCTTCAGCAACCTGAACCGCCAGTTCGCGGGTCGGTGCCAGCACCAGGATTTGTGGTGCTTTCAGCTCTGGATCAAGGTTGTGCAGCAGCGGTAAAGAGAACGCTGCAGTTTTGCCGCTACCCGTCTGGGCCATACCCAGTACATCGCGGCCAGCCAGCAGCTGTGGAATACACTCTGCCTGGATTGGAGATGGTTTTTCGTAACCCAGATCGTTCAGGGCTTTAAGGATGGAGTCGTTAAGACCCAGATCAGAAAAAGTAGTTTCGATAGTAGTAGTCTCGATGATGTCAGTCATGTAGTACACGTGCCTCGTAGATGGCGGCCAGTCTACATAACTCATCGTGAAATTGACCTGCAATTTTCATTGAAAAGTGTGAACCGGCTCAAATTTGGTTGATTAACGAACAAAAACGCCCTCACCCGTTAAGGTGATGACTTTAATAAAAAAGTTTATGGGCTGATCGATGTTCGTCAGCTATTGCTGGTCCGATTCTGCCAGGTCATCTTGCTCCTGGCCCAAGAGCGCTAATTCCAACAATGCATAACGATGCTCAACGTAGTTGTGTACGTTGTTAGCGACCGCTAACTTGAACAGTGCCGTGGCGCTGTCCTTTTCCCCCAGACTTAGGTAGTACTTACCTAAATAGAAGTTGGTTTCACTGAGATGCTCAGCGAGCGAGGTGTTATCCGTTGCGTCCGCCTTGAGGCGTTCCATTAACGTTGCTTCGTTAATGTTCCCCAGGTAGAACTCGACAATGTTCCATCCCCATTGCTCTTTATCCGATTTATCGAGGCGCTGTTGTAACGCCACTTTAGCCTGCTTTGCATCTAAGTTGCTTTCAGCAAGGTAGAGCCACAGACTACGGAAAGGATCATTGGGATCGTCTTGATAAAACGCCAGCAGATCATCTTGCGCTAAACGATAACGACCACCGTAGTAGAGGGCGATACCGCGATTTAAATGCGCGTAGTTGTAAGTTGGATCAAGCTCAAGTACAGAATCAAACGCTTCATAGGCAGCATCAAAATTGCCTGCCTGCGTTAAATATATGCCTAAGTAATTGAATACTTCAGGCATATCGGGGCGGATTGCCAACGCTTGTGAAAAATCATTTCGCGCCAGAGCCCGCAAGCCGAGGCTATCATACAACACTCCGCGCTCATATAAAAGCTGTGCGCGTTCATCATCGGTTAAAGCCCGGCTGGCAAGTATCTGTTCCATGCGTGCAAGAATCACTTCTTGCTGCAAAGTCGGCTGCAATGGTACCGCCAGGACTTCACTTTTACGCCAGGCAGAGTTGCTGCATCCTGCCAGCGTGATAGCTGTCGCAACGAAACACCAGCGCAAAAAAGGCTTCATTTCCCACTCCCGAAGACAACTAATGGATGACGTCCTGTCCACCGGCTCTAAAACGAGACTCCCTGCCCCGTAATAAATAGCTCTCCATGTCGCCATGGAGAGCTTTATCGGTATCGCTTACTCAGCTTCTGGTGCAGCAGGTGCAGCGTTTTCCGCTGGAGACTGCTCAGTTGCTTCTTTGATGCTCAGACGTACACGGCCCTGGCGATCAACTTCCAGTACTTTAACTGGAACTTCTTGACCCATTTGCAGGTAGTCAGTCACTTTCTCTACACGCTTGTCAGCGATTTGAGAAATGTGTACCAGACCTTCTTTACCGCCGCCAATCGCAACAAATGCACCGAAGTCTACGATACGAGTGACTTTACCGTTGTAGATACGACCTACTTCGATTTCAGCAGTGATCTCTTCGATACGACGAATTGCGAATTTCGCTTTATCGCCATCGGTCGCAGCGATTTTCACTGTACCGTCATCTTCGATTTCAATAGTAGTACCGGTTTCTTCGGTCAGCGCACGAATCACAGAACCACCCTTACCGATCACATCTTTGATCTTGTCTGGGTTGATTTTGATAGTGTGAATACGTGGAGCGAACTCAGAGATGTCGCCACGCGGTGCATTGATAGCTTGCTCCATTACGCCAAGGATATGCAGACGCGCACCTTTAGCCTGGTTCAGAGCCACCTGCATGATTTCGCGGGTGATACCTTCAATTTTGATATCCATCTGCAGCGCAGAGATACCTTCACGGCTACCAGCAACTTTAAAGTCCATGTCACCCAGGTGGTCTTCGTCACCCAGAATGTCAGACAGAACCACAAAGTTCTCGCCTTCTTTAACCAGACCCATCGCAATACCGGCTACAGCGGCCTTGATTGGCACACCTGCATCCATCAGTGCCAGAGAAGCACCACATACGGAAGCCATGGAAGAAGAACCGTTAGATTCGGTAATTTCAGACACTACACGCACAGTGTACGGGAAGCGGTCAGCTTCTGGCATAACAGCCAGTACGCCACGCTTAGCCAGACGACCGTGACCAATCTCACGACGCTTCGGTGAACCGACCATGCCGGTTTCGCCTACGGAGTACGGAGGGAAGTTATAGTGGAACAGGAAGTTGTCGGTACGTTCGCCCATCAACTCATCCAGGTTCTGTGCATCACGAGCAGTACCCAGAGTTGCTGTAACCAGCGCCTGAGTTTCACCACGGGTGAACAGTGCAGAACCGTGAGTACGTGGCAGAACGCCAGTACGCACATCCAGACCACGGATCATGTCTTTTTCGCGACCATCGATACGCAGTTCACCAGCCAGAATACGGCTACGAACAACATTTTTCTCGATAGCGTGCAGAATGTCGCTAACTTCGCCAGCATCAATTGAATCGTCTTCAGCTGACAGTGCAGCGATAACGTCAGATTTGATAACGTCGACTTGTGCGTAACGCTCTTGCTTATCAGTAATACGATAAGCATCGCTCAGGCGGGATTCAGCAAGTGCCGCAACGCGCGCATTCAGCGCTTCGTTAGCAGCTTCAGGCTGCCAGTCCCAACGTGGTTTGCCAGCTTCAGCAACCAGAGAGTTGATGTTCTGGATAACAACCTGCTGTTGTTCGTGGCCAAAGACTACCGCGCCCAGCATCTGGTCTTCGCTCAGCAGTTCAGCTTCGGACTCAACCATCAGCACAGCGCCTTCGGTACCGGCAACAACCAGATCCAGCTTGCTGGTTTTCAGTTCGTCAGCAGTTGGGTTCAGCACGTACTGGTCATTGATGTAGCCCACGCGAGCAGAACCAATTGGACCATTGAATGGAATACCAGACAGGCTCAGAGCGGCAGAAGCACCGATCATTGCAACGATGTCAGGGTGAACTTGCGGGTTCACGGAAACGACGGTTGCGATAACCTGTACTTCGTTAACGAAGCCTTCCGGGAACAGCGGACGCACTGGGCGGTCAATCAGACGCGCGATCAGTGTTTCGCCTTCACTTGGGCGGCCTTCACGACGGAAGAAGCTGCCTGGGATACGGCCAGCAGCGTAAGTACGCTCCTGATAGTTAACAGTCAGTGGAAAGAAGTCTTGACCTGCTTTCGCTTTTTTCTGACCAACAACAGTCACGAATACAGCAGTGTCGTCCATGCTTACCATTACTGCAGCGGTAGCCTGGCGAGCCATCATACCGGTCTCTAAAGTGACCGTATGTTGACCGTATTGGAATTTACGGACAATCGGATTTAGCAAAATAATATCCTTAATAATCTTTGGAAGCAGGTGATTGCACTTGCTTCGTTTAACCCGATCTAAATCGCATCCTCGCGACTAATGACAACCCTGACCCGCCCCTGCGGATAAAGCCTCTCATTAGCCGCGCGAACCTCTGCAATAAAGATCACACCCTGCAACAATACATTAGTTTCCATAGAATTGCTGCCATATGGTTGAAAAAAGGGGCCTTAAAAGGCCCCTTTTTCTGAAACTCGCAAGACTTAGCGACGCAGACCCAGACGCTCGATCAGGCTGGTGTAACGTGCTACATCTTTACGCTTCAGGTAGTCGAGCAGTTTACGACGCTGAGAAACCATACGCAGCAGACCACGACGGCTGTGGTGATCTTTTTTGTGTTCTGCAAAGTGACCTTGCAGGTGGTTAATCTGTGCAGTCAGCAGTGCAACCTGAACTTCGGTAGAACCGCTGTCGTTAGTACCACGACCAAACTCAGAAACGATTTTAGCTTTAGCTTCAACGCTTAGAGACATTTTAAACTCCAAAATTATAGATAAAAAGATAGAGTGCCGATCTCTAATTCAGCAACTCCAGTGCACTTTCACAACAATGTTAAACAAGGGTATGAAAGTTAAGCCGCTCCATTTTACCTGTAGCCACCTCTTATCGCAAGGCAACTCCAGGTGTCAGAGCGGATACTCAACGACCAGACGACGAGGCGCAACGCGTCCATCATCATCAATTTCAGCCATGCCGATAAATTTGCCTTCATCACCTTCGGTGACGCGAACTAACCCTTCTGCTGGGCTACCCGAGACTTGCACCGGCTGCCCATTCTTGAAGTAACCCGCAACAGCAGGTAATAAATTCACGATGGGGAAGTCCGAAGCAGGACTGTCCATTGGCATTAGCAGTGGATCTAGCAACACAGATGGCTCAATTTCTTGCGTTTGTGCTTGTTCAAGCAACGCATTCAATTGTTCAAGCGTTACCATTCGTTCGACAGGATACTTGCTCACCGCAAGGCGACGCAGGAAAGTCACATGAGCACCACAACCGAGTTTTTCACCTAGATCATCGGTGATAGTTCGGATGTATGTTCCCTTAGAACAGTGAATTTCCAACTCAAGCTCATTGCCTTCATGGCGAATAAACAGAAGTTCGTAAACCGTGATAGACCGCGCTTCACGCGGCACTTCTATACCCTGGCGTGCATACTCATAAAGCGGCTTGCCTTGATATTTCAGTGCGGAGTACATCGATGGAACTTGCTGTGTTTCACCACGAAAACTCTCTAAAGCTACTGCCAACTCTTGTTCGGTAAAAGTGACCGGGCGCTCCTGCACGACTGTGCCATCAGCATCAGAAGTATCAGTACGCTGCCCAAGGCGGGCAATAACACGGTAACGCTTATCGGAGTCGAGCAGATAACGCGAGAATTTCGTCGCTTCACCGAGGCAAATCGGCAGCATTCCGGTTGCAAGCGGGTCAAGCGCTCCGGTATGACCGGCACGGTTAGCATTATAAATACGCTTAACTTTCTGCAACGCATCGTTCGAGGATAAACCCTGAGGTTTATCTAACAACAGTACTCCGTGGATATCACGACCACGACGACGAGGACGACTCATTAATCCTCCTTGCTGTCATCCGTATCATTTACACGGCGCTCATCATCATTTCTGATGACGTTTGAAACCAGATTCGACATGCGCATCCCTTCAACCAACGAGTTATCGTAGAAGAAAGTCAGTTCCGGCACGATACGCAGGCGCATTGCTTTACCCAGCAAAGAACGAATATAACCAGAAGCATCCTGTAAAACCTTGATGCCTTCTTTCACTGCTTGTTCGTCTTTGTCGTTCAGGAAAGTAACAAATACTTTGGCATAAGCCAGATCGCGTGACACTTCGACACCAGAAACGGTGGTCATCATGCCCAGACGCGGGTCTTTAATTTCGCGCTGCAGGATGATTGCGATTTCTTTCTGCAATTCCTGGGAAACACGCTGCGGGCGACCAAATTCTTTCGCCATAATAAATTCTCCATACAAATCGGGGGGCGCTCGGCCCCCCTAAAGATATTAGCTATTTGCTCGGCTGATATCAGGCGATGGTACGTTGGATTTCGATGATTTCGAAGACTTCGATCACATCACCAACACGCACATCGTTGTAGTTCTTCACGCCGATACCACATTCCATACCGTTACGAACTTCGTTAGCGTCATCTTTGAAGCGGCGCAGGGATTCCAGCTCACCTTCATAGATAACAACGTTGTCGCGCAGTACACGGATTGGGTTGTGACGTTTGACCACACCTTCGGTAACCATACAACCTGCGATTGCGCCAAATTTAGGTGATTTGAACACATCGCGAACTTCGGCCAGGCCGAGGATCTGTTGTTTCAGTTCCGGAGACAGCATGCCGCTCATTGCCGCTTTAACTTCGTCAATCAGATGATAGATGACGGAGTAGTAACGCAGATCCAGGCTTTCTGATTCAATCACGCGGCGCGCAGATGCATCGGCACGGACGTTGAAGCCAACCAGAATAGCGTTAGAAGCTGCTGCAAGCGTTGCGTCAGTCTCAGTGATACCGCCCACACCAGAACCGATGATTTTAACTTTAACTTCATCAGTAGACAGTTTCAGCAAGGAATCACTGATTGCTTCAACAGAACCCTGAACGTCTGCTTTCAGCACAACGTTCACTTCGGACACTTCGCCTTCGGTCATGTTGGCGAACATGTTTTCCAGTTTAGATTTCTGCTGGCGAGCCAGTTTAACTTCGCGGAATTTACCCTGACGATACAGAGCAACTTCACGAGCTTTTTTCTCGTCACGAACAACTGTTACTTCATCACCCGCTGCCGGCACACCGGACAGACCAAGGATTTCAACAGGAATAGACGGACCAGCTTCAGTAACTTCACGACCCATTTCGTCACGCATTGCACGAACACGGCCATATTCGAAGCCACAAAGAACGATATCGCCTTTGTTCAGAGAACCTTCACGAACCAGAACCGTTGCTACCGGACCACGACCTTTATCCAGGAAGGATTCGATAACTACACCGCTCGCCATACCGTCACGCATTGCTTTCAGTTCGAGGACTTCAGCTTGCAGCAGGATTGCGTCCAGCAGTTCGTCAATACCTGTACCTGCTTTAGCAGACACGTGGATGAACTGGCTTTCGCCGCCCCACTCTTCTGGCATGATGCCGTACTGAGACAGTTCCTGCTTAACGCGGTCTGGATCGGCTTCTGGCTTATCGATTTTGTTCACCGCAACCACTACCGGCACCTGCGCCGCTTTCGCGTGCTGGATAGCTTCGATAGTTTGTGGCATTACGCCATCGTCTGCGGCAACGACCAGAACAACGATATCCGTCGCCTGAGCACCACGAGCACGCATAGAAGTAAACGCTGCGTGGCCCGGGGTATCCAGGAAGGTAACCATACCGTTGTCAGTTTCAACGTGGTATGCACCGATGTGCTGGGTAATACCACCCGCTTCGCCAGACGCTACTTTAGTAGAGCGAATGTAGTCGAGCAGTGAAGTTTTACCGTGGTCAACGTGACCCATGATGGTAACAACCGGCGCACGAGACTCAGCAACTGCGTCAGTGTCACGGTCGCTCATCAGCGCTTCTTCCAGCTCGTTTTCACGACGCAGGATAACTTTGTGGCCCATCTCTTCGGCAACCAGCTGTGCGGTTTCCTGGTCGATGACCTGGTTAATGGTTGCCATAGCACCCAGTTTCATCATTGCTTTGATGACCTGAGAGCCTTTAACAGCCATTTTGTTAGCCAGTTCTGCAACAGTAACGGTTTCGCCGATTACGACGTCACGGTTAACTGCTTGTGCAGGCTTGTTGAAGCCTTGCTGCAGTGAACTTGGTTTACGCTTGCCTTTACCACCACGAACTGCAGCACGTGCTTCTTCACGGTCAGCTTTAGACTCGCCGTGTTTGCCGCCTTTCTTCTGGCGTGGTGCTTTAGTTGTCGCAGTACGAGCACGAGTACGGCCAGCTTCAACTTCGCGGTCGTTTTCGTCTTCAGCCTGGCGAGCGTGTTGAGAAGTGGTTACATGGTAATCAGATTTGTCGTCTTCCACTTTCTCTTCTTCCGTCCAAACACCTGCGTTAGCTTCAGCCATTTTACGGGCCTCTTCAGCTACACGGCGGGCGTCTTCTTCTAATTTGCGACGGGCTTCTTCTTCAGCAGCACGCTTCAGATCTGCAGCTTCTGCTTCGCGACGGGCTTTATCTGCCTGGGCGCTTTTTGTCATATCGTCTTGTTGATTGCTCACTTTGTCTTTTTCCGCAGCTTCACGTTTCGCTTTATCAGCGGCTTCACGCTTAGCTTTATCTTCAGCTTCACGTTTAGCTTTTTCTTGCGCCTGACGATTGGCAGCATCCTGCGCCTCACGTTGGGCTTGCTCTTCCGCTTCACGCTGCGCCTGTTCTTCCGCGGCAAGACGTTCTGTCTCTTGCGGATCACGTTTCACAAAGGTGCGCTTCTTGCGGACTTCGATTTGTACCGATTTACTTTTCCCACCGGTACCTGGAATGTTTAAAGTACTGCGCGTTTTGCGCTGTAATGTCAACTTATCTGGCGCAGAACCATGTTCACGGTTCAGGTGCGCCAGTAATGTTTGTTTTTCCTGGGCCGAGACAGAGTCATCAGCAGCCTTAGGGATCCCTGCATCAGCAAATTGCTGTACCAGGCGGTCCACGGAGGTCTGAATCTCTGCGGCCAGCGCTTTTACGGTTACATCTGTCATGCTGTTCCTTCCTGCTACAGTTTATTACGCTTCGCCGCCAAACCAGCAGATATTGCGAGCAGCCATAATCAACTCACCGGCCTTCTCGTTGGTTAAACCTTCAATATCTGACAGATCGTCGACACCTTGCTCAGCCAGGTCTTCAAGCGAGCTCACACCGCGCGAAGCGAGTTTAAATGCCAGGTTGCGATCCATACCTTCGAGGTTCAGCAGATCCTCTTGAGGTTTGTTATCGCCCAGGCTTTCTTCCTGCGCCAATGCCAGTGTGGTGAGGGCGTTTTTGGCGCGATCACGTAATGCTTCCACTGTATCTTCATCAAGGCCATCAATTTCCAACAGCTCTTTCATCGGCACGTAGGCCAACTCTTCGAGAGTGGAGAAACCTTCTTCTACCAATACAGTGGCAAAGTCCTCGTCGATCTCGAGGTATTTGGTAAAGGTATCAATGGCAGCATGTGCTTCAGCCTGATGCTTGGCTTGCAGGTCATCAACAGTCATTACGTTGAGTTCCCAGCCGCTCAGCTGTGCAGCCAGACGAACGTTTTGTCCGTTACGACCGATTGCTTGTGCCAGATTGCCTGCCTCTACCGCGATATCCATTGTATGTTTGTCTTCATCAACAACAATGGAAGCCACGTCAGCCGGAGCCATAGCATTGATAACGAATTGTGCTGGGTTATCGTCCCACAGCACGATATCAATACGCTCACCGCCCAGTTCAGTAGAAACTGCCTGAACACGCGCACCGCGCATGCCGACACAAGCACCTACTGGGTCAATACGCTTGTCGTTGGTTTTCACAGCGATTTTCGCACGAGAACCAGGATCACGAGCAGCGGCTTTGATTTCAATAACTTCTTCGCCAATTTCCGGCACTTCAATGCGGAACAGTTCGATCAGCATTTCAGGCTTGGAACGGCTAACAAACAGTTGAGCACCGCGAGCTTCCGGACGCACAGCATAAAGCACACCGCGGATACGGTCACCTGGGCGGAAGTTTTCACGCGGCAACATATCTTCGCGAAGAATAACTGCTTCAGCGTTGCTGCCGAGATCAAGAGAGATGTTCTCGCGATTAACTTTCTTCACGACACCAGTGATGATTTCACCTTCGTGTTCGCGGAACTGATCAACTACCATTGCGCGCTCAGCTTCACGTACTTTCTGTACGATAACCTGTTTTGCGGTCTGAGTAGTGATACGGTCGAAAGTCACAGATTCGATCTGGTCTTCAACGTATCCGCCAACATTCAGCTCTGGATCTTCGAATTGAGCTGCATCAAGGGTAATTTCACGCGTAGGTTGGGTCACTTCTTCAACAATAACCCAGCGGCGGAAAGTATCGAAGTCACCACTTTTACGATCGATGCTGACACGCACATCAATCTCTTGTTCGTATTTTTTCTTGGTCGCTGTTGCAAGTGCACTTTCCAGCGCTTCGAAAATCTTCTCGCGCGGCAGTGATTTTTCATTGGAAACTGCTTCTACAACAGCCAAAATTTCTTTGTTCATCCTGGGTTTTCACCTCAATCCAAACTATTAAAAGTGGGGTACCAGGTTCGCTTTCTGGATGTTGCTCAGCGCGAACACTTCATCTTTACCTTCCACCGTGACCGTGATCATCTCACCTTCTACGGCTTTAATTATACCCTGCCATTTACGACGGTTTTGCACAGCCATTCGCAACACAATGCTCACTTCTTCGCCGGTAAAGCGAACGTAATGCTCTGCGGTGAACATTGGGCGATCAAGGCCTGGTGAGGAAACTTCCAGGTTGTAAGCTACAGTGATAGGGTCTTCGACATCCAGAACTGCACTTACCTGGTGACTGACATCAGCACAATCATCAACATTGATGCCAGCTTCACTATCAATATAGATGCGCAGCGTAGATTGGCGACCTCGAACGAATTCGATACCGACTAATTCATAGCCCAGCGCCTCGACCGGTGCTGAAATCATCTCTGTTAATTTTTGCTCTAATGTGGACAAGCCCACCCCCGAGAAATAAAAAAAGGGCATATAGCCCAGTTATTCTGAAGTCAGATAACAAAAAACCCCGATAAATCGAGGCTTTATATAACTGAACCCTGTACACCGCAATTGCGGCCCGGACACCATCCAGGAGAATTTTTTTCTAAATTCTTCGCGAGGCACCAACTGGTGTTCACAGTATATTTGAAAAAGAACTCTCAGGGAAAGTGGTTGCGGGGGCCGGATTTGAACCGACGACCTTCGGGTTATGAGCCCGACGAGCTACCAGGCTGCTCCACCCCGCGTCCGAAAACGTGGCAAATATTACGCCGATATTGCATAAAATGCAAGAAATGCAGATATTTTGGTACCGAGGACGGGACTTGAACCCGTAAGCCCAATCGGGCACTACCACCTCAAGGTAGCGTGTCTACCAATTCCACCACCTCGGCACTTTGAACACGGTAATCACTTCTTACCGTATTGAAGCTTACTACTTATTACTGCGGGATATCGCTGCTCGGCTTGGTAGGTGCCGCTGGCTGTGACTCAGTTTTTGTAGGCTGAGTTAAATTATCCCACACACTTCCTTTATCGGTTTTGTTGGTATTGAGGTTACCCAGTACCAGGCTGATAATAAAGAACAGCGTTGCTAACACAGCGGTCATGCGGGTCATGAAGTTACCAGAACCGTTAGAACCAAACAGCGTAGCGGAAGCGCCTGCTCCGAAGGAGGCTCCCATATCAGCGCCTTTACCTTGTTGCAGCATGATAAGACCTACAAGGCCCAGGGCTACAATAAGGAAAACAACTAAAAGAGCTTCGTACATAATCAACCTGTTCCTTGCGGGATTACCGCATACCAAAGCTTCAAACCAGTCAAGCGGATACGTTTAAGTTTACCCACTGAAGCGGGTGAGAATACTAACCAAAGCCTTCGAACTGCGCAAGGGCAATTTATTCACATTTCGCTGACTGCGGAAAAAAACAGCAACACACCGATTTTCGCCTGGAAAACAGGCGGCAAATGCCGCCTTTTCACACAACAACCAAGAGTGACTTTAAACTGCTTTTACAGCATCAGCGATACGGTTGGCATATTCAATGACCAACGCTTCATCTTCGCCTTCAACCATTACGCGGATTAATGGTTCTGTGCCAGATTTACGCAGTAACACGCGGCCACGATTGCCGAGCGCCTCTTCAACTTCAGCAGTCACTTTTTTCACTGAATCGTGTTCAAGTGGATCACCGCTGCCTGCAGTAAAGCGTACATTTACCAAAATTTGCGGGAATAATTTCATTCCGCTGCACAAGTCATGCAAGCTCATATGGTTACGCACCATTGCAGTGAGTACTTGCAAACCTGCCACGATACCGTCGCCAGTGGTGGTTTTATCCAGAAGAATCACGTGACCTGAGTTTTCAGCGCCAATTCTCCAGCCTTTTTCCTGAAGCTTTTCCAGCACATAGCGGTCGCCCACTTTTGCACGCGCAAACGGAATACCGAGCTGTTTCAATGCCAGCTCCAGCCCCATATTGCTCATCAGTGTACCAACTGCACCACCGCGCAACTGGCCCTGACGGAGTCCTTCACGAGCGATGATGTAGAGGATCTGGTCGCCATCAACTTTGTGGCCCAGATTGTCCACCATGATGACACGGTCGCCATCACCATCCAGTGCAATGCCAATGTCAGCTTTCTCAGCCAGCACGCGCTCTTGCAGCATGCGCACGTCAGTAGCACCACATTTTTCGTTGATATTGACGCCGTTTGGCTCACAACCCACGGTAATGACCGTTGCACCCAGTTCACGCAGCACATTTGGTGCAATGTGGTAAGTCGCACCATTAGCACAATCGACAACAATCTTAAGGCTGCTGAGGCTTAATTCATTAGGGAATGTGCCTTTACAGAATTCGATATAGCGACCCGCGGCATCAACGATACGGCTGGCTTTGCCCAGTTCTGCAGAATCAACACACGTGATCTCTTTTTCCATTTCCGCTTCAATGGCTTCTTCAACTTCATCTGGCAGTTTTGTGCCGTCGATTGAGAAGAATTTAATCCCGTTATCATAGAACGGGTTATGCGATGCAGAGATAACAATCCCGGCTTCTGCACGGAATGCACGGGTCAGATAAGCAACGGCAGGCGTTGGCATCGGGCCAGTGAATGAAGCAGACAAACCCGCCGCAGCCAGGCCCGCTTCGAGAGCAGATTCCAGCATGTAACCAGAAATACGGGTGTCTTTGCCGATAATAATTTTACGCGAACCATGACGCGCCAAGACTTTCCCTGCTGCCCAGCCGAGTTTCAGCACAAAGTCAGGAGTAATTGGGGAATCGCCTACACGACCGCGAATGCCATCTGTGCCAAAATATTTACGGTTACTCATAGCGTTTTTTTTCCTTCGCTGAAAGTGTGGCTTCCACCACGCGCATCGCTTCGACTGTCTCTTTCACATCGTGAACTCGAATGATATTAGCCCCCTGCATTGCAGCTATCACTGCACAAGCAAGACTGCCACTCAGGCGTTGATCCGGCCCGACATTCAGCAGTTGGCCAACCATTGATTTACGCGACATCCCCACCAAAAGTGGTAAACCAAAGTGATGGAATTCGGAGAGTCGGGCTAAAAGTTGGTAATTATGGGTCAGATTTTTACCGAAACCGAAGCCTGGGTCGAGTAACAATTTTTCTTTTGCGATACCAGCCGCTTCGCAGCGGGCAATTTGCTCGATAAAGAAGCGGTTCACATCAGCAAAGACGTCGTCATAATGAGGTGCCTGCTGCATATTTTTTGGTTCACCTTGCATATGCATCAGGCAAACTGGCAAACCAGTTTCCGCAGCAGCTTCAAGAGCACCAGGCTCCTGTAATGAGCGAATGTCATTGATGATATGTGCGCCGACTCGCGCCGATTCGCGAATGACTTCAGGCTTAGAGGTATCAACTGAAATCCAGATTTCAAAGCGTTGTGCAATGGCCTCCACAACAGGGATCACTCGCGACAGCTCCTCATCAACACTAACGTCAGCTGCACCTGGGCGAGTCGATTCACCACCGATGTCAATAATCGTCGCACCAGCGTTAATCATCGCGTTAGCGTGTTTTACGGCTTCAACTAATGAATTGTGCTGACCACCATCGGAAAACGAGTCTGGTGTGACATTTAAGATCCCCATAACATGAGGATGTGAGAGATCGAGCGTAGTGCCCTGTGCGGTGAGTTTCATCAAAATTCCCTGCATCGACTTTGGTTAAGACAAAAACAAAAACCCCGGGACAAGCCCAGGGTTTTATAGATTACTGCAGTCACATCCGACAGAGACGACTTATTTATCGCCCAACTGCTCTGACATAGTATTACCAGGATTCGGCGTACGCGGTTCGTCGACCGGACGCGGTGCACTTGGAGTACCGTTATTATCAGAATTGTTGTTGCCGTTGTTTGAATCTTCCCAACCTGCTGGCGGACGCACATCGCGGCGATTCATCAGGTCATCAATCTGTGGCGCATCGATGGTTTCATACTTCATCAGTGCGTCTTTCATGGTGTGCAGAATATCCATATTTTCATTCAGCAGCTGGCGAGCACGAGCGTAGTTACGCTCAATCAACAGCTTAACTTCCTGATCGATGATACGCGCAGTTTCATCGGACATATGTTTCGCTTTCGCGACTGAACGACCCAGGAACACTTCACCTTCCTCTTCCGCATACAGCAACGGACCGAGTTTCTCAGAGAAGCCCCATTGGGTAACCATGTTACGAGCGATGGATGTTGCTACTTTGATGTCGTTAGACGCACCAGTAGAAACATGCTCAGCACCGTAAATAATCTCTTCAGCAAGACGACCACCGTACAGCGTAGAAATCTGGCTTTCCAGTTTCTGACGGCTGGCACTGATTGCATCACCTTCTGGCAGGAAGAACGTTACACCCAGCGCACGACCACGCGGGATAATCGTTACTTTATGCACTGGATCATGCTCTGGTACCAGGCGGCCAATAATCGCGTGGCCTGCTTCATGGTATGCAGTTGATTCTTTTTGCGCTTCCGTCATCACCATAGAGCGGCGTTCCGCACCCATCATGATTTTGTCTTTCGCTTTTTCGAATTCAACCATCGAAACCACACGCTTGTTGCCACGGGCAGCAAACAAGGCAGCTTCGTTGACCAGGTTTGCAAGGTCAGCACCGGAGAAGCCTGGAGTACCACGTGCAATAATTGCTGGATCGACGTCTGGAGCCAGTGGCACCCTGCGGCTATGCACTTTCAGGATTTGCTCACGGCCACGTACATCTGGCAGACCAACAACAACCTGGCGGTCAAAACGGCCTGGACGCAGCAACGCTGGGTCAAGTACGTCTGGACGGTTAGTTGCAGCGATAACGATGATACCTTCGTTACCTTCGAAACCATCCATTTCAACCAGCATCTGGTTCAGTGTCTGTTCACGCTCATCGTGACCACCACCAAGACCCGCGCCACGCTGACGGCCTACGGCGTCAATTTCATCGATGAAGATGATGCATGGTGCCGCTTTCTTAGCTTGTTCAAACATGTCACGAACACGGGATGCACCCACGCCCACGAACATTTCAACAAAGTCAGAACCGGAAATAGTAAAGAATGGTACTTTCGCTTCGCCCGCAATGGCTTTCGCCAGCAAGGTTTTACCGGTACCCGGAGGGCCAACCATCAGCACGCCTTTCGGGATTTTACCGCCCAGTTTCTGGAAACGGCTTGGCTCACGAAGGTACTCAACCAGCTCAGCAACCTCTTCTTTTGCTTCGTCACAACCTGCAACGTCAGCAAAAGTGGTCTTAATTTGGTCTTCTGTGAGCATACGCGCCTTGCTCTTACCGAACGACATGGCACCTTTGCCACCGCCGCCCTGCATTTGACGCATAAAGAAGATCCAGACCCCAATTAGTAAAAGCATTGGGAACCAGGATATGAAAATAGAAGCCAGCAAGCTTGGCTCTTCAGGCGGTTCGCCTACTACTTTCACATTTTTGGTCAGCAGGTTATCAAGCAGTTTAGGATCGTTAACGGGGATGTAAGTCGTGTATCGGTTACTATCTTTCTTGGTAACGTTGATTTCACGTCCGTTGATACGCGCTTCGCGTACCTGGTCCTGATTTACTTCAGACAGGAAAGTGGAGTAATCCACCCTACGGCCATTTGACTCGCTGGGCCCAAAGCTCTGGAACACAGACATCAGCACAACCGCGATGACCAGCCAGAGTATTAGGTTTTTCGCCATGTCACTCAAGGGATTAACCTCATATTACAACTGTGTTAACAAACAGCGTCAGGGTACTATAGTTTTCGCCCAGTCGCTACAATGTACACTTCACGTGAGCGGGCACGAGAAGAGTCCGGTTTACGAACTTTAACTGTCGTAAACAGGGAGCGAATTTCTCGCAGGTATTCATCGAAACCTTCGCCCTGAAACACTTTCACTAAAAAACTACCGCCCGGTGCCAGAACGTCACGACACATTTCCAGTGCCAGTTCTACTAAATACATAGCCCGAGGAATATCAACTGCCGGTGTCCCGCTCATATTTGGAGCCATATCTGACATGACAACCTGAACTTTACTGCCACCAACACGATCCAACAGAGCTTTCACGACTAGTTCATCACGAAAGTCACCCTGAAGGAAATCAACACCAACGATAGGATCCATTGGTAAAAGATCGCAAGCAATGATTCGCCCCTGATTCCCGATCTGAGTCACGACATATTGTGACCAGCCTCCGGGAGCAGCACCAAGATCGACAATTGTCATTCCTGGCTTAAAAAGTTTGTCACTTTGCTGTATTTCATCAAGTTTAAACCAGGCACGGGAACGTAACCCTTTTTTATGCGCCTGAATTACATATTTATCGCTAAAGTGTTCCTGCAGCCAGCGACCAGAGCTGGCAGAACGCTTTTTACCTGTCATCTCATTTTCCAACTTTGTTCATCGTGAGTAGCAGGCTGTAGAGTTATCAGCACAGCCGATTGGCGATACGAGGGATATGGCGGTAGAATGAACCGTTTTCAATCCCAACGTAAGCAAAAAATACGATGAATCTGAGTACTAAACAAAAACAGCACCTGAAAGGTCTTGCACATCCGCTCAAGCCTGTAGTCATGCTTGGCAATAACGGTTTGACCGAAGGGGTACTGGCCGAGATTGAACAAGCGATCGAACATCATGAGTTAATCAAGGTGAAAATCGCAACTGAAGATCGCGAAACTAAAACCTTGATCGTCGATGCCATCGTGCGTGAAACCGGCGCCTGTAATGTACAGGTTATCGGTAAAACGCTGGTGCTCTATCGCCCGTCTAAAGAGCGCAAGATTTCTCTGCCAAAATAAGCAGAGAGTGTGCAAAATGCCACGCTCTGTTAGTTGATAAAAGGCCGCGATGCGGCCTTTTTCCTTTCTTTACAATACGCCACGTCATAAAAAAGCGTAGCAGATATTATAAATATTCCACTTTTACAATTTCGAACTCTACATCACCACCCGGCGTGCGGATAACAACGACATCATCCTGCTCTTTACCGACAAGGCCACGAGCAATCGGCGAGTTCACAGAAATAAGATTCTGTTTAAAATCAGCTTCATCGTCACCAACAATGCGATAAGTCTGCTCTTCTTCGTTATCCAGATTCAAAACTGTCACGCTCGCGCCAAAAATGACACGACCGTTATTAGGCATTTTGGAGATGTCGATAACCTGAGCATTCGACAGCTTAGCTTCGATATCCTGGATACGACCTTCACAAAAACCCTGTTGCTCACGCGCGGCATGGTATTCAGCGTTTTCTTTTAAATCGCCGTGTTCGCGGGCATCTGCAATCGCGGCAATAATTTGTGGGCGACGTACGGACTTCAGGAAATCCAGCTCTTCACGTAATCTTTCTGCGCCACGTAGGGTCATCGGAATAGGTTGCATTGTTATACCTCTTCAAAACTTTCCTGTTCAGAACTGCCCTGCGGCACCTCTGAATCCAGAGCCTGGTTTGCATAAGTAAGGCAAACCCCTGGCACTAAGCAAAATAAAACTGACCCGGCGCGAAGCACCAGGCCAGGAACGGTTTCCAAATTGACCTGTATTTTACCCTGGAGTTCACTGAGGGTCATCGTTTACTTTGCACCGCGATGCACCGTAGTATGACGACACGTTTCCAGGTTGTTACCGCGAGATTATGCGATTTTTTAGATTTGTCATTGGATTGACCAGTGCTGTGGTGTTTAACGTCCAGGCTGCCAACATAGAAGACTATACCTCCCAATTACCTGCGGGTGCGAATCTGGCTTTGATGGTGCAAAAAATAGGTGCGCCAGCTCCTTCTATTGACTACCACAGTCAACAGATGGCTCTGCCCGCAAGTACTCAAAAGGTCATTACGGCGCTAGCAGCACTGCTTCAATTAGGACCAGACTTCAGGTTTACGACCACCCTTGAGAGCCATGCTCAAGTCAGTAATGGTGTCTTACAAGGTGACCTTATTGCGCGATTTGGTGGCGATCCTACGTTAAAACGTCAGGATATTCGCAATATGGTGGCAGTCCTGAAAAAATCGGGTGTGCAACAAATTCAGGGAAATGTGCTGGTAGATACCTCCGTTTTCGCCAGCCATGACAAAGCACCTGGCTGGCCATGGAATGACATGACACAGTGCTTTAGCGCCCCGCCAGCTGCCGCAATTGTTGACCGGAACTGTTTCTCTATTTCGCTATACAGCGCACCAAAAGCTGATGACTTAGCGTTTATTCGCATCGCTTCTTACTACCCAGTAGTGATGTTCAGCCAGGTTCGTACCCTCGCCAAAGGCTCCGCGGATGCACAATATTGCGAACTGGACGTCGTTCCGGGTGATTTAAATCGCTTTACGCTAACCGGATGTATGACACAACGTGCAGACCCTCTCCCGCTGGCATTCGCGATACAAGATGGCGCAAGTTACGCTGGTGCGATTTTGAAAGCTGAGCTAAAAGAAGCGGGCATCAGTTATAGCGGAACCTTATTACGCCAGACGCAAGCGAATACACCAGGAACGGTCATCGCCAGTAAGCAATCGGCCCCATTGCACGATTTGCTAAAGGTTATGCTCAAGAAATCGGACAACATGATTGCCGATACCGTTTTTCGTACTATCGGCCATAACCGTTTTGGAGTGCCGGGAACCTGGCGTTCCGGAGCTGATGCCGTACGTCAAATCCTCCGGCAGAAAGCAGGTGTTGATTTAGGTAACAGTATCGTCGTTGATGGTTCGGGGCTATCGCGCCACAATCTCATCTCCCCCGCCACTATGATGCAGGTGTTGCAATATATCGCCCAAAATGACAGTGAGCTTAATTTTATCTCAATGCTACCGTTAGCGGGTTATGACGGTTCATTACAGTATCGTGCTGGTCTTCATCAGGCCGGTGTTGATGGCAAAGTTTCTGCGAAAACCGGTTCACTGCAAGGTGTTTATAACCTTGCTGGATTTATTACCACTGCCAGCGGCCAAAGAATGGCCTTTGTGCAATATTTGTCAGGCTACGCTGTAGAGCCTGCCGATCAACGTAACCGCCGTATCCCATTAGTGCGATTTGAAAGTCGTCTCTACAAGGATATCTACCAGAATAATTGAGTTATGAAACTGCTGATTGTTGAAGACGATTTACTGTTGCGGGAAGGCCTGGTGCTGGCATTGAGCAGCGAAGGCTATGCGCTTGATTGTGCTACGACCGCCGCCGAAGCAGATGCGCTGATCGAAAGTGGCGAATACGGCATGATCATTCTCGATCTTGGCCTGCCTGATAAAGACGGAGCCACATTATTAAGACAATGGCGGCGTCGCAGTATCAGTACACCCGTGCTGATACTAACGGCTCGTGACGCACTGGAAGATCGTGTCAACGGACTGGATTCTGGTGCAGATGATTATCTGGTCAAGCCATTTGCTCTCGCTGAATTGCAAGCCCGCACGCGGGCGCTGATTCGCCGATATCAGGGTCATAGCGATAACCTTCTTCAGCATGATGATTTGACACTCAACCTGCAAACTCAACAGGTGCTATTGCAAGATCAGCCCGTCGAAATCACACCAAAAGAGTTCGCCCTGCTCACACGCTTGATGATGCGTATCGGTCAGACCGTGCACCGTGAAACTTTGCAGCAGGATATCTACAGCTGGCAGGACGATCCCGGCTCGAATACCCTTGAAGTCCACATCCACAACCTAAGACGTAAGTTAGGCAAAGACAGGATCAAAACTGTCCGTGGCGTGGGTTATCGGCTGGATAGCCGTGTATGAACAGCATGCGCCAGCGCTTGATGGTCCTACTCGCACTTATTCTTTTGTTTTTCCAGCTAATTAGCGTTATTTGGTTGTGGCATGAAAGCCGTGAGCAAATCAGTTTTCTGGTCAGTGAAACGCTATCAGCCAAAGCCCGAAATCAGCATGTAGAAAAGGAAATCCGCGAGGCGATTGCTTCGTTATTGGTTCCTTCTCTGGTGATGATTGGATTCACGCTTTTCTTCTCATTCTGGGCAATCACCTGGATTACCCGTCCGTTGAATCGCCTGCGTACCAGCCTTGCTAATCGATCTGCCGATAACCTGTCACCACTATCAATGTATTCAGACATGGATGAGATGGTTGCTGTTACCAACTCGCTGAACCAACTCCTGGCGCGACTAAACCATACCATTCAGCAAGAGCGCTTATTTACCGCAGACGCCGCTCATGAATTACGAACTCCTCTGGCAGGCATTCGTCTGCACCTCGAGTTAATGGCAAATGCAGGCATTCAGCAGGCCCCTATGCTGTTGGAGCGTATCGATCAACTGATGCACACCATTGAGCAGTTGCTGATGCTCTCGCGCGCTGGACAAGCGCTGGCGAGTGGTCATTACGATACTCTCAACTGGCATCGTGACATTATCTCGCCGCTCAAAATGGAAATGGAAGAGATGGTGGCCTTGCGTAAGCAAAATATTATCTGGACGGAGGAAAATGAAATTATCGTTCAGGGTGATGCAGTACTGCTGCGTTTGATGCTGCGTAACCTTCTGGAAAATGCCTCTCGTTATAGCCCAGCTGAAAGTACCATCTCGGTCTCTTTAAACGCCCAGGATAACGGCGCGAAGTTAACTATTTCAGACCAGGGGCCAGGTATCGATGAAAAACATCGTCAGACGATTACCGATCCCTTCCGTCGAATGGATGAACGCTATGGCGGGAGTGGGCTTGGACTGAATATTGTCCAACGTATTGTTCAGCTTCATCATGGAAAACTAGCATTAGATAACGGTATCGATGGTGTTGGCCTGCAAGCAAGCTGCTGGATCCCATCGCAAAACCAATAAAAAAGGCCGGAAATTTCCGGCCTTTCATAAGATAACGTTTTATTTCTGATAGATGATTTCGACACCTTCGTCGTCATCTTCATCCCAGTCGTCATCCCAGTCTTCGTCTTCTTCCGCTTCCACGGCATCGAGTTGCTGTTGATGATAATCATCCCACATGAACTCAACTTTTTCCGGTGCAATCGGCTGGAGCTCAGCGATTTTCGGGTTAGCAATGATGAAGTCCATTACATCCCAGCACAGCGCATTCACGCCTTCGCGGTTAACGGCAGAGATCAGGTAGTATTTCTCTTCCCAGCCCATAGCGGTCGCAATTTCTTTTGCACGCGCTTCGGCGTCTTCTTTGCTCATCAAATCGCATTTGTTGAAGACCAACCAGCGTGGCTTCTCAGCAAGTTTCTCACTGTATTTTTCAAGCTCACCAATGATGACGCGGCCATTTTCAACCGGATCTGATTCGTCAATTGGTGCGATATCGATGAGGTGCAATAACACGCGGCAACGCTCAAGGTGTTTCAGGAAGCGGATGCCGAGGCCTGCGCCATCAGCTGCACCTTCGATAAGCCCTGGAATATCGGCAACCACAAAGCTCTTCTCGTTATCCATACGGACAACACCAAGGCTTGGGATAAGCGTAGTAAACGGATAATCCGCCACTTTTGGTTTTGCCGCAGAGACAGAACGAATAAAGGTAGATTTACCAGCATTTGGCAAACCAAGCATACCCACGTCTGCCAACAGCAGCAGCTCAAGTTGAATATCACGCTTCTCGCCAGGTGTACCCATGGTTTTCTGACGCGGAGTACGGTTCACAGATGACTTGAAACGGGTGTTACCCAAACCGTGCCAACCGCCCTTAGCCACCATCAAACGCTGACCATGCTGGGTCATATCACCCATGGTTTCGCCAGTGCCCTGATCGATAACTCGCGTTCCTACAGGTACTTTTACGGTAATGTCTTTACCACGTTTACCGGTACAGTCACGGCTCTGGCCATTTTGACCACGTTCAGCGCGGAAAGATTTCTCGAAGCGATAGTCGATCAGGGTGTTGAGGTTTTCATCCGCCTCAAGCCAGACATCACCGCCATCACCGCCATCACCACCGTCCGGGCCGCCTCTGGGAATATATTTTTCACGACGGAAGCTAACGCAGCCGTTACCGCCATCACCTGCTACGACCAGGATCGTTGCTTCATCAACAAACTTCATTTCACTTCTCCGTAAATCATTCGCCCGAACGTTGTACTGGAAGAACAGCTTCGGTTTTGCGCCAACGTCCCCAAAGACGGTGACCAATGGCTGAATACATTGCACCTGCAACCACGACGAACGCGCCGCTATAACCCACAAGGTTAAGTAACGGCATGGCGAAGAAATCGGGCCAGGCTAACGCTAATAAATCAGAAAATAGCAAAGTAAACAGCGGAGTCAGCGTAATAATGGCGCTAACCTGTGCCGCCTGCCACCGTGCCATGGCTTCTGCCAGTGCCCCATACCCAACCAGTGTATTCAGGCCACAGAAAACTAAACATGCCAGTTGCCAGTCACTGAGCTGGAAAATTTTATCCAACTGAGCCAGAGGCAAAAGTGCAAGAGTACATAAAGTGTACAGCAAAAGGAGGATCTGTTGCGAGGCCAGGCGGCGTAATAATACCTTCTGCGCCACGCCATAGATGACCCACACTGTCGCCGCCAGAACACCGAATATCACCCCAAGGGTGTAATCTGTCAGGCGGGTAAAAATCTCTATCAGGCTGGTGTTGAAGAACATCACCAACCCACAAAGTAACATTATGGCCCCAATGACTTGTGTGCCGCGCATCTTCTCTTTGAGCACAACCACACTTGCCACCATCATTCCCACGGGGGAAAGCTGGCCAATAACCTGAGATGCTGTTGGGCTCAGGTACTGCAACGATGAACTAAACAGCAAAAAGTTTCCGAACAAACCACCGGTTGCAATGGCGAGTAACGCCAACCAACGTGGTTTTCGGAACAGGCGTAATGGAGGTAATTTTCCGCGTATTGCAAGAATACTACCCAGCCCCAGGCTTGCCATCAGGAAACGATAAAAGACCACTGTCGGCGGTTCCATTACCGTCAGCACCTGTTTCATCGCAATCGGCAATGCCCCCCAGCAAACTGCTGTAGTGAGCGCCAACAGAATGCCAATGCCTGCCTGCTGTTTCATTGCTTATTCCCTGCGACTACCTGATTTACCGGTCGCAGAATGTAAAAAGCCCCGCAACGTGTTGCGGGGCTTCTATCCGTTACCGGGACGCGAAAAACTTATTCAGCAACGATGCTGATGAACTTACGGTTTTTCGGACCTTTAACTTCGAACTTAACTTTACCGTCAGTCAAAGCGAACAGAGTATGATCTTTGCCGCAACCTACGTTAGTACCAGCGTGGAATTTAGTACCACGTTGACGAACGATAATGCTGCCTGCCAGAACTGCTTCACCGCCGAAACGTTTTACGCCCAGACGTTTAGCTTCGGAATCGCGACCGTTACGAGTAGAGCCGCCAGCCTTTTTATGTGCCATTTAATATGCTCCCCTGTATTAAGCGCTGATGCCGGTAATTTTCACATCAGTGAACCACTGACGATGACCCTGCTGCTTACGGTAGTGTTTACGACGACGAAACTTAACAATCTTAATTTTCTCGCCACGACCATGAGCAACAACTTCAGCTTTGATTACGCCGCCATCGACGAAAGGAACGCCGATTTTGATTTCTTCACCATTAGCGATCATCAGAACTTCAGCAAACTCAACAGATTCGCCAGTTGCGATGTCCAGCTTTTCCAGGCGAATGGTTTGACCTTCGCTTACTCGGTGTTGTTTACCACCACTTTGGAAAACCGCGTACATATAAAACTCCGCTTTCCGCACGCACCCTATGTATGTTTCAGGTGGCGCTATAAATATTCACAATAGGGCGCGAATATTACGCAAAACGAGAGCCTTTGACAAGCCCTCTCATGAAACAGAGTAGAAAAAAAACGCAACATCACACCAGCCGTTTATCTGCCTCGTTTTTTCAGTACAATCTGTACTACATTATTACTCCTCTTCCCTCACGTGATTCCGTACAGGCATGTGGTAAACAGGACTTTAAGCCAGACTTTTGCGATGAATTTAGAAAAAATTAATGAGTTAACCGCGCAAGATATGGCGGGCGTCAATGCGGTCATCCTTGAGCAGTTGAATTCAGATGTCCAATTGATCAATCAGTTAGGGTATTACATCGTCAGTGGCGGTGGTAAGCGTATCCGCCCAATGATTGCTGTACTTGCTGCTCGTGCGCTCGGTTATCAGGGTAAGGCGCATGTCAATATTGCAGCGCTTATCGAATTTATTCACACGGCGACGTTGTTGCATGATGACGTAGTAGATGAATCGGATATGCGCCGTGGCAAAGCCACAGCCAACGCGGCGTTCGGCAATGCGGCCAGCGTACTGGTCGGCGATTTTATCTATACCCGAGCCTTCCAGATGATGACTCAACTTGGTTCACTCAAGGTACTTGAAGTCATGTCCGAAGCAGTGAACGTGATTGCTGAAGGTGAAGTTCTGCAATTAATGAACTGCAATGACCCGGATATCACTGAAGAAAGTTACATGCGGGTGATCTACAGCAAAACAGCACGCCTGTTTGAAGCGGCCGCTCAATGTTCCGGTATTTTAGCTGATGCCACTGTAGAGCAGGAGAAAGCCCTTCAGGATTATGGTCGCTATCTGGGTACTGCATTCCAACTCATTGATGATCTTCTCGACTACAGTGCGGACGGGCAAACTCTGGGTAAGAATGTTGGTGATGATCTTAACGAGGGCAAACCGACTCTCCCGTTACTGCACGCAATGCGTAACGGCAATGCAGAGCAAGCAAAAATGATCCGTGAAGCCATTGAACAAGGTAACGGGCGTCATTTGCTGCAACCAGTATTGGACGCGATGGCGGCCTGTGGTTCACTGGAATGGACTCAATTACGCGCAGAGCAAGAAGCAGACAAAGCCATTGCTGCGCTGAGTATTTTGCCAGAAAGTGAACACAAAGAAGCACTAATTGCACTGGCTCATATGGCCGTTCAACGCGACCGTTAATCTTTTTAGCGCGCCAGCTAAAGGCGCGCTAAGTTTCCAATAATTTTTTTTCCCCGCTTCAGCACGCTTCCTATAACCAATCTGTTTTCATTGGATTTCATTCACTTTGTGTGGGTTAACACAGATTTAATTTTTTAAGCCATTTATTGGAATCTTTTGGCACTTTGCTATGTTATAAACACTCCTGAGTAGACCGGTTAAACGAAACGGTTACAGGGAGGAACATGGAAAGTAATTATTCTGACTGGCACCCGGCAGACATAATCGCAGGGTTACGTAAACGTGGAACAAGCCTGGCGGCTGAATCCAGGAAGGCAGGGCTAAGTTCATCGACGCTGGCTAATGCGTTGACGCGCCCATGGCCTAAAGGTGAGTTAATCATAGCAACGGCACTGGATACATCACCCTGGATGATTTGGCCCTCGCGGTATTACGACCCACAAACTCATCAGTTAATTAACCGAGCGAGTTTAATGCGTAAGCGATAAAAAAACCGGGCATGCCCGGTTTTCTCTTGTTAACAACAAAATTTATTCGCTGCCACTACCTTTCACACGTTCAATCTTCGCACCCAACGCCTGAAGTTTATCTTCAATGCGCTCGTAGCCACGATCGATGTGGTAAATACGGTCAACAACGGTTGTGCCTTCGGCAATACAGCCAGCCAGAACCAGGCTTGCTGAAGCACGCAGGTCGGTCGCCATCACTTGTGCACCAGACAGTTTTTCAACGCCGTGGCAAATCACCGTATTACTTTCAATCTCTGCATGTGCGCCCATACGGATAAGTTCTGGAACGTGCATGAAGCGATTTTCAAAAATGGTTTCGGTGATAACACCCGTACCTTCAGCCACCAGGTTCAGCAAGGTGAACTGAGCCTGCATATCGGTCGGGAAACCAGGGTGCGGTGCAGTACGGATGGTCACGCCTTTCGGGCGCTTACCGTGCATATCCAGGCTCACCCAGTCTTCGCCAACTTCAATGTCGGCACCTGCTTCGCGCAGTTTCGCCAACACCGCATCAAGGGTGTCTGGTTGAGCATTACGGCAAACAATTTTGCCACCGGAAATCGCCGCAGCCACCAGGAAAGTCCCGGTTTCAATACGGTCAGGCACTACGCGGTAAACACCACCACCGAGGCGTTCAACGCCCTGAATAGTAATGCGATCGGTACCTGCACCGGTGATTTTCGCACCAAGAGTATTCAGGAAGTTCGCTGTATCAACGATCTCCGGCTCACGAGCGGCGTTTTCAATGATGGTTGTGCCTTCGGCAAGCGTAGCAGCACTCATGATGGTGACGGTGGCGCCTACGCTCACTTTATCCATCACGATGTGTGCGCCTTTCAGACGGCCCTGTACAGAGGCTTTAACGTAGCCTTCTTCCAGTTTGATTTCCGCACCAAGTTGCTCAAGACCAGTAATATGTAAATCAACCGGACGTGCGCCAATTGCACAGCCGCCAGGTAAAGAAACCTGCCCCTGACCAAAACGTGCAACCAACGGTCCAAGCGCCCAGATAGAAGCACGCATGGTCTTAACCAGATCATAAGGTGCGCAGAAGATATTCACTTCACTGGCGTCGATCCATACGGAACCGTTACGTTCAACTTTGGTACCCAACTGGCTTAACAGCTTCATTGTGGTATCAATGTCTTTCAATTTTGGAACGTTCTGAATCTCAACTGGCTCTTCAGCCAACAGAGCTGCGAAGAGGATCGGCAGCGCGGCGTTCTTCGCCCCGGAGATCGTCACTTCACCACTCAGTCGGGTTGGCCCCTGAACTCGAAATTTATCCATTGCAACTGCTCTCTATTAAATTCAAATCGTTACAATCCGCCGCGGCGAATTGCTCAAAAACCATTAAGTTTACGATCGCGATCCCACTCTTGCGGAGTATAGGTCTTGATGGAAACCGCATGAATACGGTTATCAGCAATCAGCTCCATCAATGGCGCATAAACTGTCTGTTGCTTCTTCACGCGACTTAACTCGGCGAATAACTCACCCACCGCAATCACCTGAAAATGGCTACCATCGCCTGAGACGTGGACTTCCTGGAGGGGCAGTGCGTTCATCAGCACTGTCTGAATTTCATGATTTTCCATGGGATATAATTCGTCGGTTAAGGAAACAAGCCACACATCTTAGAGGAAAGTGGCGTTGTCTTAAATAAGCAAAAAGCCCCTGATCTCAATCGATCAGGGGCAATGATAGTAACGCTATGAAAACACTAGCCTGCAAATGCGGGAAGGATGTCTTCTGGAAGGTTATAAAGTTTAGTCAGTGTTTGTAGATTATCACTGGCTCCCTGAAGCTCTACTTCAACGTTTTGTCGTCTGGCGAAAGCCACAAGATGAATCAACAACGCTAAACCTGAGGTATCTACACGCGATAAACCAGAAAGGTTAAGCGCCTTGATACCTGCCATGATTTGCTCCCGTTGCCGCCATAAAGGCCCCACGGTGTCGCTATCCAGCTCACCCGTCAGGTGTAAAGTTGCTGCTTCACGCTGCCAGTTAAGCTCGCCTGCCATTACTTTTTCGCTTCGAGTGTAATTGGCATACGGGAAATACTTTGCAGTTGCGCCGTCAAACCATCGATACCTTTGGTACGCAAGATATCACTCCACTCATTTTGCTTAGTGGTGATCATGCTGACACCTTCAGCAATCATGTCGTATGCCTGCCAGCCACCGGTCTGGGTGTTTTTACGCCACTGGAAATCAAGACGTACTGGTGGACGACCGTTTGGATCGACGATGGTTACACGAATCGCAATGATAGTGGCATCACCCAGCGGCTGCTCAGGGGCGATTTGGTAGGATTGCCCGTTATACATGGCAAGAGCCTGGCCGTAGGCTTGCTTCAGGTACTCTTCGAATGCTTTGAAGTAAGCATCACGCTGCGCAGGGGTCGCATCTTTATAATAACGACCCAGAACCAGAGCCCCCGCGTATTTTACCTGCACGTAAGGCAGCAGTTCCTGACCAACGATCTCACGCAAATAATCAGGGTTTTGGCGAATTTTAGGTTGTTCGTTTTTAAGGCGGTCAAAAGTTTTTTGTGCCGCTTCGCCCATTAATTTGTAGGGATTACTTTGATCCGCAGCATTTGCAAGCGGTGCAATAACCAGCATAGCAATCATAATAAGTCTTTTAAACATAACACTTTTCCTCTTAGATTAATGCGTGGTACCAGGCTGTGGCGCTGCACTATTATTCTGTGAATCCTGCGATGAGGAATCCCCTGAATTCTGATTATCACCATTGCCGCTCTTATACAGGAATTGGCCAATCAGGTCTTCCAGCACCAGGGCTGACTTGGTGTCCTGAATCGTCCCGCCCTCTTTAAGGATAGATGAACCGAGTTCTGGATCATCAAAACCGAGGTTCAACGCGAGATATTGCTCGCCCAGCAAGCCAGAAGTACGGATAGCCAGCGAACTGGTATCCGGAATGTGGTTATAGCGTTCTTCGATATCCAGGGTGACTCGTGGTAAGTAAGTTTTCGGATCCAGAGTAATATCGTCAACACGACCAATCACCACGCCACCGAGGCGCAGCGGGGAACCCGTTTTCAAGCTACCGATGTTGTCAAAAGTCGCATAGACCCGGTACGTTGGCTCACTGCGTAGCGAAGTGACGTTTGCCACTTTCAGACACAAGAAGACGATGGCTGCCAGTGCAATAATTAAAAATGCTCCAACCCCAGTTTCAAATTTCTTAGTTTGCATGAACTTAATTCCCAAACATCAGTGCTGTGAGCACAAAATCCAGACCTAAAACGGCCAGTGAAGCGTGCACAACGGTTCGTGTTGTTGCCCGACTAATCCCTGCGGACGTAGGAATAGCATCGTAGCCATTGAATAAAGCAATCCAGGTCACTGTTATCGCAAACACCACACTCTTGATGACACAGTTAACCAAATCAGTCCGCCAGCTGACGGCGTTTTGCATTGCAGACCAGAAGAAGCCCGCATCGATTCCCTTCCAGTTCACACCCACCAGCGCCCCACCCCAAATGCCGACCGCAGCAAAAATAAGCGTCAGCAAGGGTAGTGAAATCACGCCAGCCCAAAAACGCGGTGAAACGACCCGGCGTAGAGGATCAACCGCCATCATTTCCATACTGGAAAGTTGTTCTGTTGCCCTCATTAAGCCGATTTCTGCGGTTAGTGCTGAACCGGCACGCCCGGCGAACAGCAATGCAGCAACGACAGGACCAAGCTCTCGCAGTAATGACAAGGCGACCAACATACCGAGGCTTGATTCCGCGCTGTAGGTCGTCAGCACCAGGTAACCTTGCAGACCAAGCACCATGCCGATAAACAAACCAGAAACAATGATGATAATCAGCGACAACACACCAACGTTATACAGTTGGCGAATAAGCAATGGTGTGTGTTTGCGGAATTCCGGTTTCCCCACCAGCGCATTAAAAAGCATTATCCCAGCCCGGCCAAATGACGCACAGGTTTTCAACCCCCGCCGTCCGAATGATGCCAGTGCATTAAAGAACATGAGCAACTTAACTCCCTGTTTCTGATAATAAGTCATTCCGATAATCCATTGCCGGATAGCGGAACGGTACTGGCCCATCGGCAATACCATCGAGGAACTGGCGCACTCGCGGGTCGCAATTTTCACGCAGGGCAGCAGGCGTGCCTTCAGCCACAATATGTTGATCCGCAGCAATATAGGCGTAATCGGCAATGCTCAGCACTTCTGGGACGTCGTGAGAAACCACAATACACGTGACGCCAAGGGCGCTATTCAATTCTGAAATCAGTTTGACTAATACCCCCATAGTAATAGGGTCCTGACCAACAAATGGTTCATCAAACATGATCAGATCGGGTTCGAGTGCGATGGCTCGAGCTAGAGCTGCACGTCGGGCCATACCACCGGAGAGTTCGTTAGGCATCAGTTTAGCGGCACCACGTAACCCCACCGCCTCAAGTTTCATCATCACGGTGCTGTGCAACAACTCTTCCGGCAGGCGGCGATGTTCACGTAGTGGATACGCCACATTTTCAAAGACATTGAGGTCGGTAAATAGCGCGCCAGACTGGAACAGCATACTCATGCGTTTACGAACATTGTATAAACGCGAACGAGACATGGCGGGGACGTTTTCACCGTCAAACAGGATTTCACCGCTGTCGGGTTGAATTTGACCACCGATCAGCCGCAATAGCGTTGTCTTCCCAATCCCTGAAGGCCCCATTATGGCGGTAATTTTACCGCGGGGTACGTTCAGTGAAATATTGTCAAAGATGCGCCGACTGCCGCGAGTAAAACTTACTCCGCGAATTTCGACCAGATTAGTCTGCGTCTGGCTCATCATCTTTCCTTTTATCAAGTTCACGGACGAAGCATTTACTGGAAACTGAGTTCCAATCCAATATCCTTGCAGAATAATACCCGTCCTGATTAGCGAAAACTGGCATTTGTTTTACTTTTCTGCCACATAAAGTCAGAATTAAGAATCATGCCCGGCCCTACAGAACTGTATGCTCTGCCGGTACTTTCACAGCACAAGACCGGCGATTATACCTGAATTAAGGATTCTGCATGCTGTTAGCTACAGCTCTGTTAATTATTGGTTTGCTTTTGGTCGTCTATGGCGCTGACCGATTAGTGTTTGCCGCATCAATACTTTGTCGCAGTTTTGGGGTTCCACCACTGCTAATCGGTTTGACTGTGGTCAGTATTGGCACTTCACTACCAGAGCTCATCGTCGCCAGTTCTGCAGCCCTGCATGGTCAGTTGGATTTAGCGGTAGGGACCGCGTTAGGCTCAAATATCACCAATATTTTGTTAATTCTTGGCTTAGCGGCTCTTTTGCATCCATTTACCGTGAATTCCGATATTCTACGGCGCGAGTTACCCCTAATGTTAGTTGTCAGCGCAATTATTGGCTGGCTGCTTTTTGACAACCAGCTAAGCGTTGTTGATGGTGTTATTTTGATTACGGTATCAGTGGCGTATCTGCTGTTTACGATTAAAATAACGCGCCTTGCCGGAAATGAAGGTGCCGACAAACTGACCCGTGAACAGTTGGCAGAGCTTCCTCGAGAAGGAAACCGCCCCGTCGCATTTTTATGGCTCGCTGTTGCCCTAATTATTATGCCGATGGCCACACGCATGGTTATCGATAACGCCAGTGTGTTGGCGCACTATTTTGGCGTAAGTGAGTTAGTGATTGGCCTGACGATTATTTCGGTTGGCACTAGCCTGCCTGAACTAGCCACCACCATCGCGGGTGCCCGTAAAGGCGAAGATGATATTGCGATTGGTAATATTATTGGCTCAAACATTTTCAATATTGTTCTGGTAATGGGCATTCCTGCGCTAATCGCACCAGGTGAAATCGACCCACTTGTCTTTGCACGTGACTATTGGGTGATGTTGGTCGTCAGTGTCATTTTCGCCGTACTTTGCTGGCGAAAGCCTCGCTCTATCGGCAAGACAGCAGGCGCTCTGTTAACATGTAGTTTCTTCGTATGGATTGTGGTGCTGTGGTTTGTTGCATCACCGGTCGTTGGGTAAAACGGAACGGAAATTATGTCACAGATAGATTTACAACCGGGTTTTGACTTTCAGCAAGCAGGCAAAGAAGTCCTGAAGATCGAACGTGAAGGCCTGGATCAACTTGAGCAATACATCAACACAGACTTCTCGGCAGCCTGTGAAAAAATGTTTTATTGCCAGGGTAAAGTTGTCGTAATGGGCATGGGTAAGTCTGGTCACATCGGTAAAAAGATGGCGGCAACGTTTGCCAGCACCGGCACACCTTCATTTTTCGTCCACCCTGGTGAAGCAAGCCACGGCGATCTCGGAATGGTGAGCCCCCAGGATATTGTTATCGCGATTTCAAACTCCGGCGAATCAAACGAAATTCAGGCATTGATTCCCGTTCTCAAGCGCTTACAGGTGCCGCTCATTTGCATCACCAGCCGCCCGGATAGTTCTATGGGTAAAGCGGCAGATATCCATTTGTGTGTCAAAGTCCCGCAAGAAGCCTGCCCTCTTGGTCTGGCTCCAACCTCCAGCACCACAGCAACACTGGTTATGGGTGACGCCCTTGCCGTTGCGTTGCTTAAAGCTCGCGGCTTTACTGCAGAAGATTTTGCACTTTCTCACCCAGGCGGCGCATTGGGTCGTAAACTGTTACTACGCGTCAGCGATATCATGCACAGCGGTGATGAGATCCCTCATGTCAGTAAAGATGCGTCCTTGCGCGATGCTCTACTGGAAATTACGCGTAAAAATATGGGTATGACCGTAATCTGTGACTCCCTGATGAAAATCGAAGGGATCTTCACCGATGGCGATTTACGACGCGTCTTTGATATGGGCGTTGACCTCCACTCTCTGAATATCGCAGATGTCATGACTGTCGGTGGAATTAGGGTCCGTCCGTCACTCCTGGCTGTGGATGCGCTCAATTTGATGCAATCTCGCCACATTACCTCGGTATTGGTTGCAGATGGCGACCAACTTCTCGGTGTGGTACATATGCATGACATGCTACGCGCTGGCGTGGTTTAACAAAGGATTAGCCTTAATGAGTAACCATGAAGCGTCACTTGCCACCTGTTATGGCCCGGTAAGCACGCGCGTGATGGAGCGGGCAGAAAACGTGCGCCTGCTTATTTTAGATGTTGACGGTGTCATGTCTGATGGCCTGATTTACATGGGTAATAGCGGCGAAGAGCTGAAAGCATTCAACGTGCGTGACGGTTACGGAATTCGCTGCGTGCTGACTTCCGACATCGAAGTCGCGATTATTACCGGCCGCAAAGCAAAGCTACTTGAAGACCGATGCGCAACACTCGGGATTACCCATCTCTATCAAGGGCAATCTGACAAGCTTTTGGCTTTTCACGATCTATTAGATAAGCTCGCCATCCCCGCGGAACATGTTGCTTACGTTGGTGATGATTTAATCGACTGGCCAGTGATGGCAAAAGTGGGTTTGAGTGTGGCGGTTTCCGACGCTCATCCTTTACTGATTCCTCGTGCCGACTACGTTACACGTATTGCTGGCGGACGTGGGGCGGTCCGCGAAGTCTGTGATCTTCTGTTACTGGCACAAGGAAAGCTTGATGAGGCCAAAGGGCTATCTATATGAGTAAGACCAGACGTTGGGTTATCATCCTGCTTTCATTGCTGGCATTAGTGTTGATTGGCTTAAATCTGGTCGATAAAGACCCCGTTGCTACACCGACGGTAAACAGCAACGAGCCAACCTATCAAAGTGAACATTCCACGACGCTCGCCTACAGTCCTGAAGGGGCTCTGAATTATCGGCTGGTTTCGGAACACGTTGAATATTTTTCTGAGACTGCTATTTCGTGGTTTACCAACCCGGTGATGACGCAGTATGACGAAAACAAAGTGGCAACCTGGTCTTTACGAGCGGATCGCGCCAAACTTACTAACGATCGGATGCTGTATTTGTATGGGAATGTGGTGCTGACGGCTCTGACGCCGGATTCTCAGCTACGCAAAATTACCACGGACAATGCGCAGGTTAATTTAGTCACTCAGGATGTTGCCTCTGATGACCAGGTAACCTTGTATGGAACCAGCTTTAACTCCACCGGCCTCAAAATGCGTGGAAATTTACGCAGCAAAAATGCCGAGCTGATTGAAAAGGTTAGAACATCCTATGAAATCCAAAATAAACAAACTCAGCCGTAATTTAGTACTAACCAGTACGCTTTTAGCCGCTAGTTTTTCGGCATTTGCGTTGACCGGTGATACCGATCAGCCGATTCACATTGAATCTGACCAACAGTCGCTGGATATGCAGGGCAACGTCGTCACCTTCACTGGCAATGTGATCGTGACACAAGGCAGTATCAAAATTAACGCCGACAAAGTGGTTGTGACTCGTCCTGGCGGCGAAGAAGGCAAAGAAGTCATTGATGGTTATGGTAATCCAGCCACGTTCTATCAGATGCAAGATAGCGGTAAACCCGTTAGCGGCCACTCAGCGACCATGCACTATGAGTTGCAAAACGACTTTGTAGTTCTGACCGGTAATGCTTATCTCGAGCAGGTCGACAGCAATATCAAAGGCGACAAAATTACTTATCTGGTGAAAGAACAGAAGATGCAGGCCTTTAGCGAAAAAGGTAAACGTGTCACCACCGTTCTGGTCCCTTCTCAACTGCAGAAAAAAGACGGCCAGGCTCCGGCACCAGCCCCTGCGCAGAAAAAGAGTAACTAATTCGTTATGGCTACTTTAATTGCAAAAAATCTCGCCAAAGCCTACAAAGGCCGCCGCGTCGTTGAAGATGTCAGCCTGGCTGTTAAGTCGGGTGAAATTGTCGGGTTACTTGGCCCAAACGGTGCCGGGAAAACCACCACCTTTTACATGGTGGTTGGCATTGTGCCGCGTGACGCCGGCAACATTATTATTGATGATGAAGACATCAGCCTTCTGCCACTTCATGCTCGTGCTCGTCGAGGTATCGGCTACTTACCGCAAGAAGCGTCTATTTTCCGCCGTTTAAGTGTGTTCGATAACTTAATGGCTGTGCTGCAAATCCGTGACGATCTTTCTGTTGAGCAGCGTGATGACCGCGCTAATGAGCTGATGGAAGAATTCCACATCGAACATTTGCGTAATAACCTCGGGCAGTCATTGTCTGGTGGCGAGCGTCGTCGTGTCGAAATTGCCCGAGCATTAGCCGCAAATCCAAAATTTATTCTTCTGGATGAACCTTTTGCTGGTGTTGACCCAATATCCGTCATCGACATCAAGCGAATCATTGAGCATCTGCGCGACAGTGGGCTCGGGGTGTTGATTACTGACCATAACGTACGCGAAACGCTGGCTGTTTGTGAACGTGCCTACATCGTAAGCCAGGGCCATTTAATCGCCCATGGCACTCCAGCCGAAATCCTGGAAGACGAGCATGTTAAGCGCGTGTATCTGGGCGAAGAGTTCAGACTCTGATAGGGTAGTAAAAATTATAATATTTATACTCAAAATAATTCGAGTTGCAGGTAGGCGACAAGGGAGTTCATCCCAGGAGCTTACTTGAGTAAGTGACTGGGGTGAAGGAGTGCAGTCAACACCCCTGCAGCTCGAAGTATGACGAGTATAACCTGAGGAAGCTCGCTCTGAATATGAAGCAAGGTTTGCAATTACGGCTTAGCCAACAACTTGCTATGACTCCCCAGTTACAGCAGGCAATTCGTCTGTTGCAACTTTCGACGTTAGAGCTACAGCAAGAACTTCAGCAAGCACTGGAAAGTAACCCACTGCTTGAGCAAACCGATCTGCATGAAGAAGTTGAAACTCAGGAAGTACGTGAAAACGAAGCGTTAGATACCCGTGAGGCGCTTGAGCAAAAAGAAATGCCTGACGAGTTACCGCTGGATACCAGTTGGGACGAAATCTACACCGCAGGCACTCCATCAGGAACCGGAAGCGATTATATCGACGACGAATTGCCGGTTTATCAGGGGGAAACGACCCAGTCTCTTCAGGATTATCTGATGTGGCAGGTTGATCTCACCCCGTTTTCAGATACTGACACAGCAATTGCGACCTCTATTGTCGATGCCGTTGACGAAATGGGTTATCTCACAGTTTCTCTGGAAGAAATTCTGGAAAGCATGGGTGATGACGAAATCACCCTCGACGAAGTGGAAGCCGTACTCAAACGCGTTCAACGCTTCGATCCTGTGGGTGTTGCCGCACGTGATCTACGCGATTGCCTGCTCATACAGCTTTCACAGTTCGCTCGCGAAACGCCATGGTTAACCGAAGCCAGCTTGATTGTCAGCGATCACCTGGATCTGCTCGCTAACCATGACTTCCGCAGCCTGATGCGCGTCACCCGTCTGAAAGAAGAGGTGCTGAAAGAGGCAATGTGCCTGATTCAGTCTCTTGACCCACGCCCAGGGCAATCCATTCAGACCGGTGAACCGGAATATGTCATACCGGATGTTCTGGTGAAAAAAACGCAAGGTCACTGGACTGTAGAACTCAATGCCGACAGCCTCCCTCGCCTGAAAATAAACCAGCAGTACGCTGCAATGGGCACCAGTGCCCGCAATGACAGCGACTCGCAATTTATTCGCAGTAATCTGCAAGAAGCAAAGTGGCTGATTAAGAGCCTGGAAAGCCGGAACGACACGCTGCTGCGCGTCAGTCGCTGTATCGTTGAACAGCAACAAGGCTTTTTTGAACACGGCGAAGAGCACATGAAACCGATGGTGCTTGCTGATATCGCTCAGGTCGTAGAAATGCATGAATCGACCATTTCCCGAGTGACCACGCAAAAATATTTACATAGCCCACGCGGCATTTTTGAATTGAAGTATTTCTTCTCAAGCCACGTTAATACCGAAGGTGGAGGTGAAGCCTCCTCGACGGCAATTCGTGCATTGGTGAAGAAATTAATTGCTGCGGAAAACCCTGCGAAACCACTGAGTGATAGCAAGTTAACGACTATGCTATCGGATCAGGGGATCATGGTGGCACGCCGCACTGTTGCGAAGTACCGAGAGTCTTTATCCATACCACCGTCAAATCAGCGTAAACAGTTGGTTTGACTTAACCGATAAGGAAGACACTATGCAGCTCAACATTACAGGACATAACGTCGAAATCACTGACGCACTGCGCGAATTTGTGAGTACGAAGTTTGCCAAACTGGAGCAGTACTTCGATAGAATTAACCAAGTCTATATTGTGTTAAAAGTGGAAAAAGTCACGCATATTGCCGATTCAACGCTTCATGTAAATGGTGGTGAAATTCATGCCAGCGCGGAAGGGCAGGATATGTATGCGGCGATTGACGGTCTGATTGATAAACTGGCTCGCCAGTTAACCAAACATAAAGATAAACTAAAACAACACTGATAATCCGGGCAACTGTTTAAGCAGTTACCCAAAATAATTCGAGTTGCAGAAAGGCGGCTACACAGTGAATCCCCATGAGCTTACTCTGGTAAGTGACTGGGGTGAGCGAGGAAGCCAACGCATATGCAACTTGAAGTATGAAGGGTAAAGACGGCTCGTTGCGTGGAGTAGCGGGCCGTTAGCATAACAGGGTGCTTAGGTGAACTTATGATGAACAACGATTCTGCTCTACAACTTAGTCAAGTCCTGAACAAGGAATGTACCCGTACCAACGTACATTGCCAGAGTAAAAAGCGTGCACTGGAAATCATCAGTGAACTGGCAGCAAAACAGCTCGGCCTGCCACCACAAGTGGTATTTGAGGCTGTATTGACGCGCGAACGCATGGGCAGTACCGGTATCGGAAATGGCATCGCCATTCCCCATGGGAAACTGGAAGAAGATACGACTCGTGCCGTTGGGGTGTTTATTAAACTGGAAACCCCTATCGCTTTTGACGCCATCGATAACCAACCGGTTGACCTGATGTTTGCGCTGCTTGTTCCTGCGGATCAAACAAAAACGCACTTACATACTTTGTCTCTGGTAGCAAAACGTCTGGCTGACAAAACGATTTGCCGCCGCCTGCGTTCTGCACAGAGCGATGAAGAGCTTTATCAGATCATTACCGAAACAGAACAAGGTAGTGAAAGTGAATAATCTGGCTGCGGTCACGGGTATGCCGCAGCAAGAAAAGTTGGGGGAGTGAAAACATGGTGCTGATGATTGTCAGCGGCCGCTCTGGTTCAGGGAAGTCTGTAGCCTTGCGTGCACTAGAAGATATGGGATTCTACTGTGTAGATAACCTACCAGTGGTGCTATTACCTGATCTTGCTAAAACCCTCGCAGAACGCCAAATTTCTGCGGCAGTCAGCATCGACGTGCGTAACATGCCGGAAAATCCGGAGATCTTTGAACAGGCAATGACCAATCTGCCTGACTCATTCTCACCACAATTGTTATTCCTTGATGCCGATCGCAACACGCTGATTCGTCGTTATAGTGACACGCGCCGCTTGCACCCGCTTTCCAGTAAAAATCTCTCGCTGGAAAGTGCGATAGATGAAGAAAGTGACTTGCTGGAGCCATTGAAATCCAGAGCCGATCTGATCATCGACACCTCTGAGATGTCGGTGCATGAGCTCGCGGAAATGCTGCGTACCCGTTTGCTTGGTAAACGTGAACGTGAGCTGACAATGGTGTTCGAGTCCTTTGGCTTTAAACATGGTATTCCGATTGATGCGGATTACGTGTTCGATGTGCGCTTCCTGCCAAACCCGCACTGGGACCCGAAGCTGCGCCCGATGACCGGTCTGGACAGACCTGTTGCTGCGTTCCTCGACCGTCATACCGAAGTCCACAATTTTATCTACCAGACGCGTAGCTATCTTGAGCTATGGTTACCTATGCTGGAAACCAATAACCGCAGCTATCTAACTGTGGCGATTGGCTGTACCGGCGGTAAACACCGTTCAGTTTATATCGCTGAACAGTTGGCAGATTATTTCCGTTCACGCGGCAAGAACGTGCAATCCCGTCACCGCACGCTGGAAAAACGTAAAACATGACCGTAAAACAGACCGTTGAGATAACCAACAAACTGGGCATGCACGCACGCCCAGCGATGAAGCTGTTCGAACTGGTACAAAGCTTTGACGCCGAAGTGATGCTGCGCAACGAGGCTGGCACGGAAGCTGAAGCCAATAGCGTCATTGCATTGCTGATGCTGGATTCTGCTAAAGGGGGTCACATTGAAATTGAAGTCACTGGCCCCGAAGAAGAACAGGCATTGAACGCCGTTATCGCGCTATTCAATGCCGGTTTTGACGAAGACTAATTAGCTCACTTCAACTCATGCTGCGCCATAAACGATTCGCCACCTAGCTGGCGCATCTGGCGCAAAATCCATTGCTGACGCTGGTGTACATAAGCGGAAGGTGCATTCGCTTTAAAGCGAATGGGATTAGGGAGAACGGCTGCGAGAAGTGCTGCTTCTGATGCCGTAAGGCGGCTGGCAGGTTTATGGAAATAGCGCTGCGAGGCGGCTTCCACACCAAAAACCCCATCACCAAACTCCGCGATATTCAGGTAAACCGCCAGGATGCGGCGTTTAGTCCAGACTACTTCCATGCCAAGGGTCAATCCCGCTTCCAGGCCTTTGCGCAGATAACTACGACCATCCCACAGGAATAGGTTTTTCGCCGTTTGCTGAGAGAGTGTGGATGCACCACGAACGCGATTTTCATTTCGCTCATTATGTGCAATAGCTTTTTCAATTGCCGTTACATCAAACCCCCAGTGATCAGGGAATTTCTGGTCTTCTGCCGCAATCACCGCCAGCCCCATCCACGGCGAGATCTCGTCCATGCTCACCCAATCCGAGTGCGCAACATAACTAAAATCACCGCTGAACCAGGCACTAAACTGCCGCTCGACCATCACTGCTGAAAACGGCACCGGCATAAAACTAAACAGGATTATCCCAACCAGCCAAATTCCCGCCAGTGCCAGTAGACCACGCAACAGCCAGCGCTTGAAAAAGCTCAAGAGCGCGATACGCCCTTTCTTCATGCAGTCATATCCACGACGCGGGCCACCAGCTTTTCGATACCCATTGCGGCTTCATCGATACGGGTCGCCAGCATATAAGCAGGCGTGGTCACCACTTTGTGTTCTTCATCAACCACAATATCGTCAACCGGGCACGGAACATGTTCGGCCCCCATTTCTTCAACGACTTCTGCCGTGTCGATATCTGTACCGATAGTCAAACGCACCGGCACATCAAGAATTTTTGGTAACATCACTGGGGCAATACAAATAAAGCCGAGTGGTTTACCCTGGGCATGGCAATCACGAGCCAGACGGCGTAGATCGCTATCAATCTGGCAGTCGCTCCCATGGCTTGCAAAATTACACAAGTTTTTCGCCGCGCCAAAACCGCCAGGCACAATAAGCGCATCCAGTTGACTGGCATCGGCCTGCGCTAATGGCGCTACCGCACCACGAGTAATTCGCGCCGCTTCAGCCAGCACATTACGATGCTCAATAGACTTATTATTAGTCAGGTGATTAATAACATCTGCTTGAGGTTTATCGGGTGCAAAACATACCGCTTCAGCACCTGACCGAGCGATAGCCAGCAGGGTAATCACAGCTTCCTGAATCTCACTTCCGTCGTAGACCCCACACCCACTGAGCACCACACCAATCTTCTTCATTCAGCCATTCCTTTTCATCATGCAAATTTCATCATCAGTTATGATGATTTGATCGCTATGCTTCACACATTTTACTGTTTCATGTAACAAACTATTTAAGATTTGCTATCTTAATGCCTGAGCAGCACACAAGATTATCGGCTGCGCCATTTGGATAAAGACTTATAACTCAACGGCGCAACCTGACTTTTCCCTGGTGTTGGCGCAGAATTCGCGCACCCCGGTTTATCCGGGGTCATTTTTTGGGAGCATTTGCCACCCAGGCTTTCAGAACATCAACATCGTGTTGCCATTCTTGTTTCAACTCTTCAATCCACTCACCGACGTTTTCTGACCATGCAGGTAAGTCCGGCGATTGAATTTGCTGAGCAACTTGCTGCAAGTGACGTAGCCCAACAGACCCTGCGGCTCCTTTAATCTTATGACCTTCTTCCACGACCCCTTTCTGGTCGCGAGCAGTCATATTGGAGTCCAGTACACTCAGATAGCCCGGCATCATTTTTTCAAACATCGCCAGCCCATCAGTAATCAGTTTTGGTCCGACGAGGTCCATATACTGCTCAAGCATTGGAATATCGAGCAATGCTTGCTGCTTTTCACTATTAACTTGAGGCACTTGAGACTCCTTCTTAGACTCTGACTGTTGGTTGTCCCAGAATTTTTGGATCATCGCCATTAACGCCGGAACAGAGAGGGGTTTGCTCAGCACATCATCCATGCCAGCATCCAGGTACTCTTTTTTATCTTTCAATACGTTAGCAGTCAATGCCACCAGCGGTGGTAAATCTTCACGCGCATAATGCGTGGTCAGTTGCCGGGAAATATCCAGCCCCGTCATATCAGGTAACTGGATGTCCAACAGCACCAGGTCATATTCCCCTGGGGTGAATTTTTCTAGCGCTTCTTTACCGGTCATCGCGACATCGACGCTATTGCCGAGCTTCTCAAGCACGGAACGCGCAACAATCACGTTGAGTTCAATATCTTCAACCAATAAGACGTGCAATGCCGGCAGCGGCATTTCATCATCTTCAAGGGTATCTTCAACTTCATCCGCAACACGCGGTGCCTGCACGGTCAGGGTAAACAACGAACCTTCACCGGGCTTGCTGCTAACGGTAATATCGCCACCCATACTCTTCGCCAGACGGCGCGATACCGCCAGGCCAATTCCCGTACCGGTAGCCGGTTTGCCGCCATGACTGTCTTTCACCTGATAATACATGGCGAAGATTTTGTCCTGTTCGTCTTGAGGAATGCCAATGCCGGAATCCTGAACTTCGAAGCGCAACGTGTTTTCTTCTTCATAACACACGCGCACAGCAACCAGTCCTCCTTTTGGCGTGAACTTAACGGCGTTACTGATCAGATTCCAAAGGATTTGGCGCAGACGTGTTCCATCGGTCACCACTTTATGCGGCAGTGGTAACGTAGAGTTCATTTCCAGCTTCAGCCCTTTTTGCTGTGCTTGCAAACCGGAAAGATTCTCTAAATCAGCCAGGAAACCAGTGAAATCAATCGGCTGGTTATCAAGCTGGACTTTGCGACGTTCAAGCTTATCCATATCAATGATATCGTTGAAAATATTACCGAGTGTTATTGCCGATACATGAATGGTTTTGAGGTAATTGGTTTGTTCAGGATTCAGATCGGTATCGAGCAAGATACGGCTCAAACCGACGATCCCATTTAGCGGTGTACGCAGTTCATGGCTGATGGTTGAAATGAAGGTGGTTTTATCGCGACTGGCGCGTTCAAGTGCATCCTGGTAACGCTTGCGCTCGGTAATATCGCGGCCAAAGCCCATCAAACCGTGACGCTTACCCACGCGGTCGTAATACGGCACTTTGCGAATTTCAAAGCAGGCTTTGCGCCCATCGGGGTAATCCAGCCACTGTTCATAGGTGAGCGAAACGTTATGGCGGAACACTTTTTCATCCGTTTCGATAACCTTTTGGGCTGCTTCTGGCGAGTAGACCTCTTCTGGCTTCAGTCTGATCAGTTGCTTCTCACTTTTGCCCGTCAACAACTCCATGGCACGGTTACAGCCTGAAAATTCTTTATCTTCATTACGATAGAAAACCAGATCCGGGGAAGCATCGAGGAATGAGCGTAAAAACGACGATTGCTGCTCAAGCTGAATTTGCGTCTCTTCACGCTCCTGCATCTCAACTTTGAGTTGCTCAAGCATAGTTTGACGCTCATCTTCTGCTTTCACGCGAACGGCAATTTCCTGATTTAATTGCGCAATATTGTCTTTAAGCTGCACATTAAGTTTCAGGTCTCTTTCGCGCATCTCTTCAAGTTTCTGCACCAGTTTTGACAGCCTTTGGCGAGACTCTTCGAGTTGTTCAACCACCACAGAAAGGAAATAGACAGCCCAGGGAGTAATTAGCAGTCCAAAAAAGATAGAGCGGACGACATCAATGCTTTCAACCTGGCCACGTAACAACATCGTCACGGCCATTTGCACCACAATAGCCAACACCACCAGGGCGGAAGCCAACAATAATGAGAAGCGCACTAATCCGAGCTTCACCATCAAATCAACGTAATACTGTGCCAGTAACCGGATTTGCTTCATGGAACGTTTCCCTCGCCTTCAATCAGCTAAATATACCGCACGCTTAGGGATTACGACAGAATTGCTGGGGTCCATGGCGAACCCAATGCCGAGCCTTGTGTTCCATGCTCCGTCAAATACTTATCGATTGCCCCCATTCCGGTCCATCGGTTCTCACACCACAGCGGTGCCAGCAGTGTCGGACGGCGGGCATTGGCAGATATGCGATGATAAACAATATCGATCGGCGTATGGCGAATCATCTCACCTGCGGTAGTCGCATACTCTTCCAGTTCGATGCCTTGCAGTCGTCCTGCCTGCCAACTTTTCGCCATCGTGCTACCGCTGACTATATGGAGTGGATGCAGTTTGATGCCATCCACGCCCGTCTCAACGACTTGCTTGAGCGTTTGCAGGCAATGTTCCTGACCTTCTCCAGGCAGGCCAACAATCAAGTGGCTGCAAACTTTCAAGCCGCGCGCACGGGCACGACGTGTCGTTTCCTGATAACAGGCAAAATCATGCCCACGATTTATTCGATGTAGCGTTTTGTCATGCGCCGTCTGCAAGCCAAGTTCTAACCAGACCTCATAACCTTTGTCATGATATTCACTTAACAAATCGAGCACGCTATCCGGCACACAATCCGGGCGCGTACCAACACATAAGCCGACAATACTGGCCTGGCTAACGGCTTGTTGATACATCGAGCGAAGCACCTGCACTTCTGCCCACGTACTGGTGTAAGCCTGAAAATAAGCGAGATAGTGTTTTGCCCGGTTTACCAGCTGTGACTGGCGTTCGAGCTGCTCAGCGATAGAATGGTTTTGTTGGGTTTCGTCGGCGAAAGAAGCGACATTGCAGAAAGTACAGCCGCCGCGTCCAATAGTACCGTCGCGGTTTGGGCAACTGAAACCGCCATGCAGCGTGAGTTTATGGACTTTGTGACCATAACGACGCTGAAGATCCCCACCAAACATATTGACTAATTTCTGTAACTGCATAATCTGATGGGCCGCCCTGTAAAAGGGAGGTAGCCTGCCATTTTCTGCCCATTTTAGCGATGACCTGGATCAATCGCTGTGGCGCAGCTTTATCTATTGCATATAAATGCAAAATAAGTGCAATTCTAATCACAAGCAAGATGATTACTTTTCCTTATATTGACCCTCTATTTTTAAAGAATATGTGGCCTTGTGAAAAACAGTGTCATACAACACGCCACACCGCGTTGATAGCATAAGATCCTGCCAATACCATCATCTCCAGCACGCTCTGGAATTTTTCAGCCTCCAGGATAGTGAGAGAGATCACAATACCCAGGTGATCTTCTTGCCGCTTAAATCCGATAAAAATGATAATAAAATGTTTATATTCATAATGTTAAATAGCAATTAGCACATAATCGTATAAATAAGAATGCCATTTGACCTGTGTGCGCTTTCCCGATAACTTGGAAATCCGCTGGAAGCTTTCTGGGTGGGTTCTGTGCCCATCATATTTATGCAGTAATTTAGATTCCCTCTAAAGCAAGTCCTCAACACTTGTGAAACCGGATGCGTTAGACATCAAGAGGGCGACACGCGCGGTATGCGTAGATTCGCAAACCCCGTCGCCATGCCCTTGCTGCGTCTGGACGCAAACGGTATCGGGAATCACGTAGAGCCTGGGGAGGTTCACTGATATGTTGTACGATAAATCCCTTGAGAAGGATAACTGTGGTTTCGGCCTGATCGCCCACATAGAAGGCGAACCTAGCCACAAGGTAGTGCGTACTGCTATTCACGCACTGGCCCGAATGCAACACCGTGGAGCAATCCTTGCCGATGGTAAAACCGGTGATGGTTGTGGCCTGCTGTTGCAAAAGCCTGACCGTTTCTTCCGAATCGTTGCGGAAGAGCGTGGCTGGCGTTTGGCAAAAAATTATGCCGTCGGCATGATTTTCTTAAATAAAGATGATGCGCTGGCTAAAGCAAGCCGTCGTATCGTTGAAGAAGAGTTGCAAAACGAAACCCTGTCGATTGTTGGCTGGCGCGAAGTGCCAACCAATGAAGACGTACTCGGTGAAATCGCCCTCTCCTCAAAACCTCGTATCGAACAAATTTTTGTTAATGCTCCGGCTGGCTGGCGCCCACGTGATATGGAACGTCGCCTGTTTATCGCCCGTCGCCGCATCGAAAAACGTATTCAGGACAAAGACTTCTACGTTTGTAGTCTCTCAAATCTGGTCAACATCTATAAAGGTCTGTGTATGCCGGCAGATTTGCCGCGCTTCTACCTGGACCTAGCGGACTTACGCCTGGAATCAGCCATTTGCTTGTTCCACCAACGTTTCTCCACCAACACCGTACCACGCTGGCCGCTGGCTCAGCCGTTCCGCTACCTGGCGCACAACGGTGAAATCAACACTATCACTGGTAACCGCCAGTGGGCGCGCGCGCGTACTTACAAGTTCCAGACTCCACTGATCCCAGATTTGCATGACGCAGCGCCATTCGTTAACGAAACCGGCTCCGACTCAAGCTCAATGGATAACATGCTTGAGCTGCTATTAGCTGGCGGGATGGACATCGTTCGTGCCATGCGTTTGCTGGTGCCACCAGCCTGGCAGAACAACCCGAACATGGACCCGGAGCTACGTGCCTTCTTCGACTTTAACTCCATGCACATGGAACCGTGGGATGGCCCGGCCGGTATCGTAATGTCCGACGGGCGTTACGCTGCGTGTAACCTGGACCGTAACGGTCTGCGTCCGGCACGCTACGTCATTACTAAAGATAAGCTGATTACCTGTGCATCCGAAGTTGGGATCTGGGATTACCAGCCTGACGAAGTGGTCGAAAAAGGCCGCGTCGGTCCTGGCGAATTGATGGTTATCGATACGCGTATCGGGCGCATTCTGCATTCCGCTGAAACCGATGCCGATCTGAAAAGCCGCCACCCTTATAAAGAGTGGATGGAAAATAACGTTCGTCGTTTAGTGCCGTTTGAAGATTTGCCTGACGAAGAAGTCGGTACTCGTGAACTGGATGACGATACGCTGGCAAGCTTCCAGAAGCAGTTCAATTACAGTGTTGAAGAACTGGATTCTGTGATTCGCGTGCTGGGTGAAAATGGCCAGGAAGCCGTCGGCTCAATGGGTGATGATACCCCGTTTGCCGTGCTCTCCAGCCAGCCACGCATTATTTACGATTACTTCCGCCAGCAGTTTGCGCAGGTGACAAACCCGCCAATCGATCCGCTGCGTGAAGCTCACGTAATGTCTCTGGCGACCAGCATTGGCCGTGAAATGAATGTCTTCTGTGAAGCAGAAGGCCAGGCGCACCGCCTGAGCTTCAAATCACCAATTCTGCTGTGGTCTGATTTCCAGCAGCTCACTTCGCTTGAAGAGCAGCACTACCGTGCCGACACGCTGGACATCACTTACGATGCTTCAGCTCAATCGCTGCATGAAACCGTCAACGCACTGTGCGACGAAGCTGAACGCATGGTTCGCAACGGTACAGTTTTGCTGGTGCTGTCTGACCGTAACATCGCGAAAGATCGCCTGCCGGTTCCAGCGCCAATGGCAGTGGGTGCGATTCAGACTCGCCTGGTCGAGAAGAATCTGCGTTGTGATGCCAATATTATTGTTGAAACGGCAAGTGCGCGTGACCCGCACCACTTCGCTGTTCTGCTTGGCTTTGGTGCCACCGCCATCTATCCATACCTCGCCTACGAAACGCTGGCGAAACTGGTCGATAACGGCGCGATTGAAAAATCTTACCGCGCAGTAATGCAGAACTACCGCAACGGCATCAACAAGGGCCTGTACAAGATCATGTCCAAAATGGGCATCTCGACTATCGCCTCTTATCGTTGCTCGAAACTGTTTGAAGCGGTTGGCCTGCATAAAGAAGTTTCTGAACTGTGCTTCCAGGGCGTTGTTAGTCGCATTGGCGGTGCCGGGTTCAACGACTTCCAACAAGATTTGCTGAACCTGTCTAAGCGCGCATGGCTTGCTCGTAAGCCGCTGGACCAGGGTGGTCAGCTGAAATACGTCCACGGTGGCGAATATCACGCCTATAACCCAGACGTGGTTCAGACGCTGCAAAAAGCCGTAAACAGCGGTGAGTACAAAGATTATCAAGAGTACGCGAAGCTGGTGAACGAGCGCCCGGTGGCAACACTGCGCGATATGCTCGCACTGAATCCGCAAGGCGAAACAGTGAGAATCGAAGACGTTGAGCCAGCCACTGAGCTGTATAAACGCTTCGATACTGCGGCGATGTCTATCGGTGCGTTAAGCCCGGAAGCGCACGAATCACTGGCCGAGGCGATGAACAGCATCGGCGGCAATTCTAACTCCGGTGAAGGCGGTGAAGATCCTGCACGTTACGGCACCAACAAAGTGTCCCGTATCAAACAGGTCGCTTCTGGTCGCTTCGGCGTGACTCCGGCTTACCTGGTGAACGCGGATGTTATCCAGATCAAAGTCGCTCAGGGTGCAAAACCAGGTGAAGGTGGTCAGTTACCAGGTGATAAAGTCACACCGTATATCGCAAAACTGCGTTATTCCGTGCCTGGCGTTACGCTGATTTCGCCTCCGCCGCACCACGATATTTACTCTATCGAAGATTTGGCGCAGTTGATTTTCGACCTTAAGCAGGTCAACCCGAAAGCGATGATCTCCGTCAAACTGGTTTCCGAACCAGGTGTGGGCACCATCGCAACCGGTGTGGCGAAAGCCTATGCCGACCTGATTACTATCGCCGGTTACGATGGCGGTACAGGTGCAAGCCCGCTGTCTTCCGTGAAATATGCTGGTTGCCCGTGGGAACTGGGCCTGGTGGAAACACAACAGGCACTGGTTGCCAACGGTCTGCGTCACAAGATTCGCCTGCAGGTTGATGGCGGCCTGAAAACGGGCTTAGACATCATCAAAGCCGCGATTCTCGGCGCGGAAAGCTTCGGTTTTGGTACCGGGCCAATGGTCGCATTGGGTTGTAAATACCTGCGTATTTGCCACCTGAACAACTGCGCAACCGGTGTTGCAACTCAGGATGAAAAACTGCGTAAAAACCACTATCACGGCCTGCCGTTCAAAGTGACCAACTACTTTGAATTCATCGCTCGTGAAACCCGTGAGTTGATGGCGCAGTTAGGCGTGAAGCGCCTGGTTGACCTGATTGACCGTACTGATTTGCTCAAAGAGCTGGACGGATTTACTGCCAAACAACAAAACCTGGATTTGTCGAATCTGCTGAAAACAGCCGAGCCGATGCCGGGCAAAGCGGTGTTCTGCACCGAAAATAACCCGCCATTTGATAAAGGCGACCTGAACGCGCAACTGCTTGCTCAGGCGAAACAGTATGTGGACGATAAACAGAGCAAAACGTTCTGGTTTGATATCCGCAACACTGACCGTTCTGTAGGTGCCACGTTGTCCGGTTATATCGCGCAACATAACGGTGACCAGGGTTTGGCTGCCGACCCAATTAAAGCGCATTTCAGCGGTACTGCCGGGCAGAGTTTCGGTGTGTGGAATGCCGGTGGCGTTGAATTGCACCTGACTGGTGATGCTAACGACTATGTCGGTAAAGGCATGGCAGGCGGTTTAATTTCATTGCGTCCTCCGGTGGGATCCGCCTTCCGCAGCCACGAAGCGACCATCATCGGTAACACCTGTTTGTACGGTGCTACTGGCGGCAAATTGTATGCTGCTGGCCGTGCGGGCGAGCGTTTCGCAGTACGTAACTCTGGTGCAATCACCGTAGTTGAAGGTATTGGCGATAACGGTTGTGAATACATGACGGGTGGTATTGTCTGCGTCATCGGTAAGACAGGCGTGAACTTCGGTGCAGGTATGACCGGTGGTTTCGCTTACGTGCTGGATGAAGAGGGTGATTTCCGTAAACGCGTTAACCCTGAGCTGGTTGAGCTTATTAACGTTGAAGAGCTGGCGATTCACGAAGAACACCTGCGCGGTATGATTACCGAGCATGTGCAGCTGACGGGTTCCCAGCGCGGCGAAGAAATTCTGGCTAACTGGCCGGCATTTGCCTCGAAATTCACGTTGGTTAAACCGAAGTCCAGTGATGTCAAAGCATTGTTGGGTCACCGTAGTCGAAGCGCCGCCGAGTTGCGGGTGCAGGCGCAGTAAGAGGTCACGATGAGTCAAAACGTTTATCAATTTATCGACTTACAGCGCGTTGATCCGCCAAAGAAACCGCTCAAGATCCGTAAAATTGAATTTGTGGAAATTTACGAGCCGTTCTCAGAAGGCCAGGCCAAAGCACAGGCAGACCGCTGCCTGTCCTGCGGTAACCCGTACTGTGAATGGAAATGCCCGGTTCATAACTACATTCCAAACTGGCTTAAGCTGGCCAACGAAGGGCGCATTATTGAAGCGGCTGAATTGTCTCACCAGACAAACAGCCTGCCGGAAGTGTGCGGCCGTGTTTGCCCACAAGACCGCCTGTGTGAAGGTTCTTGTACGCTGAACGATGAGTTTGGTGCCGTCACCATCGGGAATATCGAGCGCTATATCAACGATAAAGCGATTGAGATGGGCTGGAAACCAGACCTGACCGGAGTGAAGCAAACCGGCAAACGCGTCGCTATCATCGGGGCGGGTCCTGCGGGGCTGGCGTGTGCCGACGTGCTGGCACGTAACGGTGTGAAAGCGGTGGTGTATGACCGTCATCCTGAAATCGGCGGCCTGCTGACCTTCGGTATTCCAGCGTTCAAGCTGGAAAAAGAAGTGATGACCAAACGCCGTGAAATCTTTAGCGGCATGGGTATTGAGTTCAAGCTGAATACTGAAGTTGGCCGTGATGTTCAGATTGACGACTTGCTGAAAGAATTCGATTCCGTGTTCCTCGGCGTAGGGACTTATCAGTCAATGCGCGGTGGTTTAGAGAATGAAGATGCGACAGGCGTATTTGACGCGCTGCCATTCCTCATCGCTAATACCAAAAAGATCATGGGCTTCGGTGATTCACCGGAAGAGCCGTATGTGAATATGGAAGGTAAACGCGTAGTGGTGCTTGGCGGTGGTGATACCGCGATGGACTGCGTGCGTAGTTCTGTTCGCCAGGGTGCAACGCACGTTATCTGTGCTTATCGCCGCGATGAAGAAAACATGCCGGGTTCTAAACGCGAAGTGAAAAACGCGCGTGAAGAAGGTGTGGAATTCCAGTTCAACGTACAGCCTCTGGGTGTGGAAGTTAACGCTAATGGCCGCGTATCGGGTGTGAAAGTTGCCCGTACTGAACTGGGTGCACCGGATGCCAATGGCCGCCGTCGCCCGGAAATCGTTGCCGGTTCTGAGCACGTTGTACCGGCTGATGCAGTGATTATGGCGTTTGGTTTCCGTCCACATGCTATGCAGTGGCTGGAAAAACACAGCGTTGAGCTGGACAGCCAGGGCCGTATTTTGGCACCGGAAGGCAGTGATAATCCATTCCAGACCAGCAACCCGAAAATCTTCGCCGGTGGTGATGCCGTTCGTGGTTCTGACCTGGTGGTGACAGCCATTGCTGAAGGCCGTAAAGCGGCTGATGGGATCCTGAACTTCCTCGAAGTTTAACGAACTGCCGATGTTAAAAAGCCCGGTGATATTCATATCACCGGGCTTTTTTATGCTTCGAGCGCGCTGCGATGCAGTTTGACAACCACTTTCTTGATAGGCTCCGCGTGCGTAACCACACATCCAGGCTTATGGGGTTCCAGCGGCATAAATACGGCAAACTGACCGGGATGGAGTGTTAGCACCTGTTGCTTATCAATATGGTTGCAAAGCTGGTAATCCTCTTCCGCATGAAATTCCTCACACTCACGCGCACGCTCAAAATTCCCATAGAAAATCCTTTCCGTCCCTTCCAGTAACACCTGAATATCGATGTATTCCCGATGTTGTTCCGCTTTCTTCTCATCGGCATGCTGGGTGGAAAACGTCATGACGTTCATAAACAGCGCCTCGCCTTGCAGAACGTACTTCCCCGGCTCCTTAAGCTGCGGCTGTTCGGCTAACGCAACACGAAGTGCATTCAGAATGGCTGCGGGTAAACCTGCGGCTTCTGGCTGATAAATATCTCCGGCGATCATGGCATGGCTTCCTGTGCTAAACGTGCAGCCCCTAGCAGGCCTGCGTTATGTTGATAATGCGCGGCGAAAAGCTGCGGGTGATAGATATCCGGCTCCTGGGCGAGAAACTCTTTAACCAAGGGCAAATAGCCAGTAGCAAGCCCGACACTGCCGCCAATCACCACACACTGGCAATCGGTAGCCGCTTTGGCATCAGCAATCAGGCGCGCCAGGGTCTGCGCGGAACGTTGTACCAGAGCATTCGCCTGGGGATCGCCTTGAGCTGCGCGAGCAAAAATCGTTTTCGCATCACAGCCTGCCAGCTCCCCTTGTGCCGCAGCAGCGATGCCCCGCCCGGATGCGATAGCCTCCACGCATCCTCTGCGCCCACAGCCGCAACGCGGCCCGTTTGGATCGGCAAGCGTATGACCCAGGTGTCCTGCTAATCCTCCTGCGCCAACCAGCAGCTGGCCGTTGCTCACAATCCCACCGCCGACTCCTGTCGACACTGTCAAAAACACCATATCGCGGGCTTCTACTGTAAGTGCGTGATACTCCGCCCACGCCGCCGCCTGCGCATCATTCACGGCGATACAGGGTAAATGGGTCAAACGAGTTAGCACCTCGACCAGCGGAAAATGCGCCAGCCCGCCCAGGTTATCCGGGTTGATAGCCGTCAACATGCCATTTTCGATAATGCCGGTGGAAGCAATAGCAACGCGCTGCGCACGTAACGCCAGCGGAGCAACGAGTTCTGTAAGACAGGCCTGTAAAGCATCGGGATTTTGGCCGGCTTGCGTCATAGCCTCCCGCCTTTCGATGATATTCAGTTCGCGGTCCACCAGGGCTGCGGCCAGTTTTGTGCCGCCGAGATCTATCGCAAGCGTAGTCATTTAACCGCCTTTGTCAGCGCATCCTGATACCACTGGCAAATGTGTTCCAGACGCGTAATGGCAGAGCCAACGGTCACCGCCCATGCACCATGCTTCATTGCCTGCGCCGCCCATTCTGGCGAGTTATAACGGCCTTCTGCAATGACACGACAACCTTCATCGCTTAACGCCCGCACTAACGCAAGGTCAGGCTCATTGGGCGTGTGTGCCGTTAGATAACCAGACAGCGTGGTGCCTATCAGTTCAGCCCCCTGCTGCTGGCAATAAAAACCGTCCTGAACCGAAGAACAATCTGCCATCGCCAACAAATCGTGTTGATGAATACGTGCCAACAGTTCACTGACTGGCACCGGGCGCTCCCGATCGGTGCCATCAAAAGCGATGATATTCGCCCCGGCTTGCGCCAGGGCGTCAACATCTTCGAGAAATGGCGTAATTCGCACCGGCGAATCGGGAAGATCGCGTTTGATAATGCCGATAATCGGCAGTGAAACCAGCGCCCGCGCGGCTTTCAGATTCTCAATACCTTCGATACGCAGCGCGACAGCACCCGCTTGTTCCGCCGCAAGCGCCATAGCCGCAACGATTTCAGGCTTATCAAGTGGGCTTGCAGGAACCGGCTGGCAGGAGACAATCAGGCCGCCTGCCACTTCTATCTGCCGGGCCATTTTTTCAATCAGTGACATATCAGTTCCCTATCAATTTAGTCTTGTGGCTACCCGAAACGACCGCCCCACTGAATGGTTTGCCGTCGATGGCATCGTGAGTACGCACCGCTTCTGGATGGATCCAACGCTGGATACGTGATGGCATATCCAGGCCAATCAACAGGATGACTACAAACGTCAGGCTGAACGACAGCGATGCCAGCGCCGTCCCTAAATCAAGGCGCTGAGCGATAGTCGCGCCAATCACCGGAGCCAGTGCGCCACCGAGCGCGCCGACGTTATAGGTAAAGCCAAGACCTGCGGCACGCTGTTCGGTATCGAAATAACCGCCGATAAGCTTAGGTAATATTCCCGAAATACCCTGCCCCAACATTTGTTGTAAGAACAGCAGCAGGCCCAGCACCCAAATGTTGCCGCCACCAATTGCGAATACCGGAATAATTAACAGCTGTGATGCCAGCAGGCTGCAAACATAGGCTTTGCGCGTCCCTAGCCAGTCGCCCAGGAAGCCACCCACACAACAACCGACTGCGGCACCAAATCCACTAAAGAACAGAACATGAGCCACCGTTGCAGGGTCGTAGGCCAGTTCAGTTTTCAGATAGGTGGGCAGTAAGGCCTGAATCGGCCAGGAGTAGAGGAAGGCGAAGAACACGACGATCATCAACGTGACGCCTGTCGGCCAGCGTTTGCCACTACTTTGCACCATAAAGCTAATGAAGATGGCCGCACAAATCAGGCCGAGAACTGCAATCAGTAGCGCATTGCCAAGGTTACCGGCAAAGCAGAAGTAAAGTGCCGTTGCGACGACAATCGTCAGGCCAATATTGATAAGCCGGTGTTCGCCGCGATACAGAATATCCACCATGGTTTTGGTTGGTTTTTTATCGGCAAACTTCTCTTTCCAGTCTTCTGCTTCGGGGATGTTTTTACGCAGCCAGAGCGCGAAAATAATGGGCAAAATGCCGATGAAGAACAGTGCACGCCAGCCCCAGACAGGCACCACTACGCTATACACCTGAGCGGCGATCACCGCCCCAACAGAAAAGCCGGAGATCAGAAAACCACTCGCTTTATTCCGCATCTGTTTCGGCCAGCTTTCGATAACATAGGTAGCGCTCGAGCCGTACTCACCCGCCATTCCCATGCCAATCAGCAGTCGGGCAAAGAACATGGTGGTAAAACCTGGGGCAAAACCACAGGCCAGCGTGCCGAAAGAAAACAGTACGATACTGGTGATCATCGCCAGTTTGCGGCCATAGCGGTCGCCCATCGCCCCTAAAACCAGGCCGCCAAACCAGCGCGAGATAAATGCAGCCGAGATTAAACTCGCGGCCTGAATGGTCGTCAGGCCAAATTCACTTTGAATTTCAGTCAGTACTAACGCTATTAAGACAAAATCAAAACCATCCAGTAAGTAGCCAATCCAGGCTGCCGAAAACGCTTTCCATTGCGGTTTGGTAAGATGGCGATACCACGGGATCTGTTGGGTAGTGTTATTCATAAAGCACTCCCGGTGCGGGTTTGCGAAAACCCGCCCTTTGGTTAGATTAGGTATTAGCGATACTGGCGTTCAGCATCATTTATTATTCAGAACGTTGCACGCTCGCTCTGCAGCTGTTTTGCCAGCGCTTTCAGCTCCGGCAGATATTGCTCATCAACCGGGGCAAACGGCTTACGGCACAGCGGTACCGCTACCACATCCATATAGTGCAGCAGGGTTTTCAGTCCACGGAAAACGCCCACTTTAATCAACAGATCAATGACTTTATTACATTCGCTTTGTAGATGGCTTGCGCGCTGCATATCCCCTTCGAGCACCGCTTGTTTGATGGCGAGGTAACGCCAGCCCATCACGTTGTAAGTGCTACCAATGCCGCCATCAGCACCTGCCACCAGGCCTGATGCGAAGATCTCGTCATAACCGTTATAGAGCACCAGATCCGGATGTGCACGGCGGATCTGCTCCATCTGATAAAGATCGCCGGAGGTTTGTTTTAATGCGCCCACTCCCGGCAAGTTGATAAGAGTACCAATCTGCTCAAGCGTCAGTTTCACGCCACTCAACGCAGGGATGTTGTAAACCACCATCGGCAAACCGCCGGATGAATCAATCACGGCGCGGTAATGGTCGCAATGTTCGTTAAAGCTGAATGGGTAGTAGAAAGGTGTCACTGCGGAGACGGCATCAAACCCGTAACGGTGTGCAGCACTCGCCAGCGTCTGGCTTTCATGGGTGCTGATACTGCCGACATGGGCAATTAAGGTCACTTTACCTTTAGCCTCTTCCGCGACGATTTCCAGCACCTGTTCACGTTCCTGTGAACTTTGCAGGAAGGCTTCCCCGGTTGAGCCGCCGACGTAAAGGCCATCAACCCCCTGCTCAATATTGAAACGAACCAGGCGCCGTAAGCTTTCGGTGTCTATCTGCTGTTGCTGATTAAATGGAGTAAGCAGTGCGGGCATCACACCGCGAAGATTCTGTTTCATAAATGCCTCTGTGTTGTCTGGTTTCTGATGTTAACGATATACCTTTATACCTGTTATACCAGATCAAAAACTAAACACCACAGCGCGGAGAGCTAAGAATGCGATCCTGTTCATACGAAATTATGATGGGTGTGCAGACGTTACCGGCAAAGACGTGCGCGGGATCGCAGATTAATGCAGGTTATTTTTTCGCTGTGCGTTTGCGTGGTGCGGGATAGTAAGAGGCAAATACACTTTTCAGGTGCGCTTTCAGGGCGGCGTCAGCCGCATCAGGATCACGAGCCTGGATCGCGTTATAGATGTCGATATGCTGTTGGTAGCTAACCGTATTGTGGGCGAGAAGAACGTCCTGCGAAACCGCGGGACGCGCGGCAATCAGCCAATCGAGCAAGGCGACATGCACCGCCATGAAGATCGGGTTATTGGGGATCTCGGCCAGCTCGCGGTGGAATTCAATATCGGATCGAATAAACAGATCGTTGTCATCCAGCGCCTGATTGTTCATCTCCAGCGCTTTTCCAAGACGGGCGATTTGCTCATCTGTGGCAAATTCCGCTGCGTAGCGGACCAGGCTTGATTCAAAGAACATGCGCAGTTGCTCGAAGTGCGCAATGCCGCCAGGCCGTGCGAGGAAATCTTTCGCGACGCCAGATAACTCACCAATAATGGTATCTGCGGAAGGGCGCGAAACGCGGGCGCGTTCGCCATTGCTGATTTGCACCAACCCTTTGCGTTTGAGCGCCGCCAGTGCTTCACGCACCGAAGGGCGGCCAACATTGAAAAAAGCCATCAGTTCACGTTCAGAAGGCAACTGCTCGCCTTCGGCAAACTCACGTCGGCGAATCATCTGCTCGAGCTCTTCTTCCACCATTTCTGAGAGTTTTTTACGCGCAAGCGGGCGACGGCGCATCGTATGGCCGATGGTTTCAGTCGTCTCAGGTGGCTGCTCGTCAAATGTGCTCATCGCGTCAGAATTGGCCGTTTAATGGAAGGAAGATCGCAAATAATATTGTCGAATCATAACACAGCAATTCGTGGCTTACGTAAAGATGCCGTCCGCATGTTTATTTTAGGCAAGAAAAAGCCAGTCATCAGACTGGCTTTCGATTTCCGATTAACGCTTGCGAGTTACTTCACTACGCGCAGAGCTGGACGTCCACCACGTGGAGGTGGCTCGTCATCCGGACCGTTGTCATCTTCATCATGATCGGGGCGTGAGCCGTCGATCACTTGCATGACCATTTCTGAATCAGACGGCAACTGCTCAATATCATTATGACTTTCACCATCTTCGTCATAACTGGCTTCTGGCTCGAACATAGTGCCAGCACCATTTTCCCGAGCGTAGATAGCCAGAACCGCGGCCATAGGAACAAATACCTGGCGTGGAACGCCACCGAAGCGCGCGTTAAAACGCACGTCGCTGTTGGACAACTCCAGATTACCTACGGCACGTGGTGCAATATTCAGGACAATTTGCCCGTCACGTGCATATTCCATCGGGACATGTACGCCAGGCAATGTCACATCCACCACCAGATGCGGAGTGAGCTGGTTATCCAATAGCCACTCGTAAAAAGCACGAAGTAGATACGGACGACGTGGTGACAATTGTGACATATCCATCAATTAGCCCCGGGTCTGCAGACGCATTTCACGCTCAGGTTCGGTCAGAGAAGCGAGGAATGAATCACGTTCAAATACGCGAGTCATGTAGCCTTTCATCTCTTTAGAACCAGCGCCTGTCAGCTCGATACCCATCTGCGGCAAACGCCACAGCAGTGGTGCCAGGTAGCAATCTACCAGACTGAACTCATCACTCAGGAAGAAAGGTTTCTGAGTAAATACAGGTGCGATAGCCAGCAATTCTTCACGTAATTGCTTGCGAGCAGCATCAGCTTCTTGAGCCGAACCGTTCATCACGATATGCATCAGCGAATACCAGTCTTTCTGGATACGATGCATGTACAGGCGACTTTCACCACGTGCAACCGGGTAAACCGGCATTAATGGTGGATGCGGGAAACGCTCATCAAGATATTCCATGATGATACGGGATTCCCACAGAGTAAGTTCGCGGTCAACCAGGGTCGGTACGCTGTGATTTGGGTTGAGGTCAATCAGATCCTGAGGCAGGTTATCCGTTTCCACATGCTCAATTTCAACGCTAACACCTTTTTCCGCCAGTACGATACGTACCTGATGGCTATAGATGTCAGTAGGACCGGAAAACAGCGTCATCACCGAACGTTTGTTGGCAGCGACAGCCATGAAAACCTCCAAGTTTATTCAGAAAATTACTGCTAATAGCCGCAAGCGGCAACTAACCTGACCGTTTGATACCCATTACGCTGGAAGACCACCAGTTGCCTGAAAACGAGGCGAAAATAATCTGATGCCGACCACAGGGCAGAAAATTGGTTGATAGTTTACCAGATTTTACGGGTTTTGTGGGGAGCGGATCTGGAATTTGCCTAAAAAGTGTTTTATATCATAATGTTAGATACACTAAATATAATTTTCAGGCATAAAAAAACCCGGTACAAGACCGGGCTTTTTCGCAAATTGTACTCTGCAAAAAGCAGACGACAATTAACGCTTGGAGAACTGAGGACGACGACGTGCTTTACGCAGACCGACTTTCTTACGTTCAACTTCACGAGCATCACGAGTAACGAAGCCAGCTTTACGCAGTTCGCCACGCAGGGACTCGTCGTACTCCATCAGAGCGCGGGTGATACCGTGACGGATCGCACCAGCCTGACCAGAAGTACCACCACCTTTAACAGTGATGTACAGATCGAATTTCTCAACCATATCAACCAGTTCCAGCGGCTGACGAACTACCATGCGGGCAGTTTCACGACCGAAGTACTGTTCCAGAGAACGTTGGTTGATAACGATTTTGCCACTGCCCGGTTTGATAAAAACGCGAGCTGCGGAACTTTTGCGGCGACCAGTGCCGTAGTATTGATTTTCAGCCATTGCCATAATCCCGATTAAATGTCCAGAACTTGCGGTTGCTGTGCCGCGTGGTTGTGCTCGGTGCCCGCGTAAACTTTCAGTTTACGGAACATAGCACGGCCCAGCGGGCCCTTTGGCAGCATGCCTTTAACCGCGATTTCAATCACACGCTCAGGACGGCGGGCAATCATCTCTTCAAAGGTCGCTTGTTTGATACCACCGATGTGACCGGTGTGATGGTAATACACTTTGTCAGTACGCTTGTTGCCGGTTACAGCAACTTTTTCTGCGTTCAGAACGATGATGTAATCACCAGTATCAACGTGCGGAGTGTATTCCGCTTTGTGCTTACCGCGCAGGCGGCGAGCCAATTCAGTAGCCAGGCGACCTAAGGTCTTACCGTCAGCATCAACAACGAACCAGTCGCGCTGTACGGTTTCTGGTTTAGCTGTAAAAGTTTTCATTAAAAGCTTACCCAATAAATAGTTACACGTAGGTGTTCACCCAAACGTTTAAAATCAGTTCAAGGTTCACACGACAAAGTCCGGCAAACCTACCCCTTCGAATAGCCAATGCCAGCACGACCAAGTTTTGGGAAAAAAACTTTGGTTGTAACGTGGGGTCGCAAGATTATAGGGAAGTCGCCCCCAAAGGTCGAACCTTTTTGTAGTTTTTGTCGCAGTTTGTGGTCAGCTTGCATGCGAATTGTGGTTCACGGCATATGCGGCAATCGCAAATACTCTTCACTTTGCATTTCCTGCAGGCGAGACAGGCAGCGCTGAAACTCAAAGCGTAATCTTTCACCCTGATAAATCTCAAACAGCGGGACGTGCGCTGAAACCACCAGCTTGACGTGGCGCTCGTAAAATTCATCAACCAGCGCAATGAATCGCCGCGCTTCGTTTTCGTTTCGAATCCCCATCACCGGCACGTTAAATAGCATCACGGTATGAAAAAGACGCGACAGCGCAATGTAATCGAGTTGGCTGCGGGCATCGACGCACAAGGTATTAAAATCTACCGCCAGTGTTTGATTGGCGATTCCGAGGGTCGCTAAAGGACGATGGTTTATTTCCAGCACCGGTTCCCCTTCGCGTATCGCGCCAGCCAGTGCAGTGTAGAGTTTATCCATCTGCTGCGCGGTTTGGTCATTCAGCGGAGAAAGCCACAGGTGAGCCTGGGTCAGCGTTCTCAGGCGGTAATCAATGCCAGCATCCACGTTCATCACTTCGCAATGGCGTTTTATTGCCTCAATCGCAGGCAGAAAACGCGCTCGCTGCAAGCCATTACGATACAGATCATCAGGGGGAATATTTGAAGTCGCCACAAGGGTAATCCCCCTGGTAAACAAGGCCTGCATCAGTGAACCAAGCAACATTGCATCGGTGATATCTGAAACAAAAAACTCATCAAAACAGAGAATATCTGTCTCAGACTTAAACTTATCGGCTATCAATTCCAGAGGATCGGTTTGCCCTTGAAGCTCACCCAACTCTTCGTGAACCCGCAACATGAAGCGATGGAAGTGCAGCCGAAGCTTACGCTCGCTAGGTAGACTCTGAAAAAACATGTCCATTAGCCATGTTTTCCCGCGCCCTACGCCGCCCCACATATACAGCCCGCGAACCGGCTCCTGAGCCACTGAAGCACTACGTTTACCAAACAGTTTGCCAAGGAAGCTACTGCTTGCAGGGAGCGTCGGTGTTTGGCTGCTTAACGCCTGCCAGATTGCATCCAGCCGGGTTACGGCTTCATGCTGAACATCATCGGGTTGATAGCTGCCCTCAGTCAGAGCTTGTTGGTAGCGCGATGCGGGAGAGAGATTTTGCATGGTATTATGGTATTTCCTTAAAAATCGGATTGCCGTTTACTTAGTACTCAAAAAAGGACGGTTGTCGAAAAAAAGGCCGTTCTACCCTAAGCGATGCTGCGTCAGGATTCCACTTCTCTTAGGTTAACGGTTATAGTGGCTACATTACCCTACGGAAACACAAGACAACGGGAGAAGTTCATGACCTGGGAATATGCGCTAATTGGGTTAGTTGTTGGCATCATCGTTGGTGCAGTTGCTATGCGTTTTGGCAACCGCAAGCTGCGTCAGCAGCAGGCCATGCAGTACGAAATCGAGAAAAACAAAGCAGAACTTGAAGAGTATCGTGAAGAGTTAGTCAGTCATTTTGCCCGTAGCGCAGAGTTGCTGGATAACATGGCTCATGATTATCGCCAGCTTTATCAACATATGGCGAAAAGCTCCAGCAGCCTGTTGCCTGAAATGTCAGCCGAAGCGAACCCGTTCCGTAACCGCCTCGCTGAGTCAGAAGCCAGTAATGATCAAGCTCCGGTGCAGATGCCGCGTGACTATTCTGAAGGTGCGTCCGGTTTGCTGCGTACCGAGCGCGCAAAACGCGATTAATCACAAATGTAAAATTTATCCTTGGGGTGCAGCTTTCGCACCCCAATCTCTCCTCAGCGCAGCTATCATTTACTAGTATCTATTCACTCTATAACAACATTGTTACCCGGCTGATATTTCAATAATATCGGCGTGTTATCGGGTTATCCTTTTCCAGGTTCAGGTCACGAGAGCAAGCCATCAATGAAGAAACAAACACTGTTGTTGAGTGCCTTAGCGTTAAGTGTCGGACTGACGTTCGGTGTTGCATCGCAAGTGAATGCGTCGTTGCCTGCGCAGATTCCGGGTCAGCCAGCGTTGCCGAGTCTTGCGCCGATGCTGGAAAAAGTATTACCCGCAGTGGTTAGTGTTCAGGTTGAAGGAACGGCCGCTGCCCCGACTCAGAAAGTCCCTGAAGAATTTAAAAAGTTTTTTGGCGAGGATATGCCCCCTTCTGAAGCTCAACCATTTGAAGGGCTGGGTTCCGGCGTCATCATAAATGCTGAGAAAGGCTATGTGCTGACCAATAACCACGTCATTAATAACGCCGAAAAAATCAGCGTGCAGCTCAATGATGGACGTGAGTTTGATGCCAAATTGATTGGCGGCGATGATCAAAGTGATATTGCGCTGATTCAAATCCAGAAGGCGACCGGCCTGACGCAAATCGCGGTAGCGGACTCAGACAAACTGCGAGTGGGTGATTTTGCAGTTGCCGTGGGTAACCCATTCGGTCTGGGGCAAACAGCAACTTCCGGGATTGTTTCAGCACTGGGGCGCAGCGGTCTAAACCTCGAAGGGCTGGAAAACTTTATCCAGACAGACGCCTCAATCAACCGTGGTAACTCCGGCGGTGCACTGCTGAATCTGAATGGCGAGCTCATTGGTATTAACACGGCAATCCTTGCGCCAAGTGGCGGTAGCGTCGGTATCGGCTTTGCTATTCCGAGTAATATGGCGCAAACCCTGGCGAAACAGTTGATGGAGTTTGGCGAAATTAAGCGCGGCATGTTGGGCATTAAAGGCACAGAAATGAGTGCTGATATTGCCAAAGCATTTAATCTGACCACCCAGCGCGGCGCGTTCGTCAGCGAAGTATTGCCTCAATCGGGTTCAGATAAAGCAGGCGTAAAAGCCGGTGATGTAATTACCAGTCTGAATGGCAAAAATATCAGTAGTTTTGCCGAGCTACGTGCCAAAATCGCCACAACGGAGCCTGGAACGGTGGTGAAACTTGGCTTGCTGCGTGACGGAAAACCACTGGAAGTGAGCGTGACACTTGATAAAAGTACCGCATCCTCTGCCAACGCGGAACTGGTCATGCCTGCGTTGCAAGGTGCAACGTTGAGCGACGGTCAGTTAAAAGATGGCACTAAAGGCATCAAACTGGATAGCGTTGAAAAAGGCACACCAGCTGCGCAAGCCGGCTTGCACAAAGATGATTTTATCATTGGCGTTAATCGCGAGAAGGTCACAAGCATTGCCGAGATGCGTAAGGTGCTGGAAAGCAAACCAGACGTAATTGCGCTGCATATTGCACGCGGTGAAGAGAGTCTCTATCTGTTAGTGCGCTAATCTGCTCAGTAATCGGACATCGCGGTACGATGTCCGATTAACTCATGCTATTCTGCTTCCGGTTTATCATTGACTAACTCAAATACATGTTTCTGAAGATATTACGCTCGGTGGTGATTGGCCTGATTGTGGCGGGATTGTTGTTGGTAACGATGCCAACGCTTCGCCAGAAAATCATTCCCTTAGCGCCCTCGAACTTTGACAGTGCCGACGAAACGCCGCTGAGCTACAACTCAGCGGTGCGTCGTGCTGCGCCTGCTGTGGTAAACGTTTACAACCGCAGTGTCGGCAGCAATGCCAGTAACCAGTTACAAATTCGCACTCTCGGCTCTGGTGTCATCATGGATGAGCGCGGCTACATCATTACCAACAAACACGTCATTAATGATGCCGAGCAAATTATCGTTGCTCTGCAAGATGGTCGCGTTTTTGAAGCGTTACTTGTGGGTTCTGATAGCCTGACCGATTTGGCCGTGCTGAAAATTAATGCCACCAGCCTCCCGGTGATTCCAATCAACAATAAGCGCGTACCGCATATTGGTGATGTCGTCATGGCGATTGGTAACCCGTATAACCTCGGGCAGACCATTACACAGGGGATCATCAGTGCTACCGGTCGTATCGGCCTTAGCCCCTCCGGCCGCCAGTCGTTCCTGCAAACTGACGCTTCAATCAACCACGGTAACTCAGGCGGCGCATTGGTTAACTCGCTGGGCGAACTGATGGGTATCAACACCCTGTCGTTTGATAAAAGTAACGATGGTGAAACCCCTGAAGGTATCGGCTTCGCCATACCAACACAGCTCTCCACCAAAATCATGGATAAGCTGATTCGCGATGGCCGCGTGATTCGTGGCTACATTGGGATTGGCGGGCGCGAGATAACGCCATTACATGGCCCCGCAACCGGCATTGATCAGATTCAGGGAATTATCGTTAACGAAGTGACACCTGACGGCCCGGCGGCTAAAGCAGGTCTGCTGGTTAACGACGTGATTATCTCTGTGAACCACAAACCCGCAATTTCGGCTTTGGGCACCATGGATCAGGTGGCGGAGATTCGTCCAGGCTCTGTCATTCCAGTTGAAGTGATGCGTGAAGATAAGAAGCTGACGCTACAAGTCACGATTCAGGAATACCCCGCGACAAACTAATAAGTCGCAGGCGAAAAAAAACCGGAATCTACATTCCGGTTTTTTTATCTCTAAAGCTCAGGGTTTATTTGTTAACAAACTCTTCGCCAAGGGTAATATCTTTCTTCAGAGTATCCAGCATCCCTTCCAACGCCTGGTGCTCGAAAGCGCTCAGTTTGCCGTAAGATTTATGCTCTGCGATACCGTTTTTACCCAGCAGCAATGGCTGAGAGAAGAAACGAGCGTGTTCGCCATTCCCTTCAACGTACGCACATTCAACCACATTGCTTTCGCCTTGCAGCGCGCGAACCAGTGACAGACCAAAGCGCGCAGCTGCCTGGCCCATTGACAGGGTTGCAGATCCACCACCCGCTTTAGCTTCTACAACTTCGGTCCCAGCATTCTGGATACGCTTAGTCAGGTCAGCAACTTCTTGCTCGGTGAAGCTAACACCAGGAATCTGCGACAGCAGTGGCAGAATGGTCACACCGGAGTGGCCGCCAATGACAGGAACTTCGATATCAGTCGGCTGTTTGCCTTTCAGTTCCGCAACAAAGGTGTTGGAGCGGATGATGTCAAGCGTGGTCACGCCAAACAGTTTGTTTTTGTCGTAAACACCTGCTTTTTTCAGCACTTCCGCAGCAATCGCAACGGTGGTATTCACTGGGTTTGTGATAATACCGATACAGGCTTTCGGGCAAGTTTTAGCAATCTGTTGAACCAGATTTTTCACGATTCCCGCGTTGACGTTAAACAGGTCTGAACGATCCATACCTGGTTTACGTGCCACACCCGCAGAGATCAGCACGACATCTGCACCAACCAGTGCAGGTGTTGCGTCTTCACCGCAGAAACCTTTGATTTTCACATCAGTAGGGATATGACTCAGATCGACTGCAACACCAGGGGTTACCGGTGCAATATCATACAGGGAGAGTTCTGAACCTGAAGGCAGTTGGGTCTTGAGTAGAAGGGCAAGCGCCTGGCCAATACCGCCTGCTGCGCCGAGGACTGCAACTTTCATCCTAAACTCCTTATTATGGTTAGCAAATAGGTGCCGTAACTCCATGCGGTGGCGACCATAATCCAGGGAAGGGGTAATTACAATCTTCCCGCTTTAGGATTGCGAGGTTGAGCATTCCTGAAACGTTACTGCTGCATTTACTCGCCGGGTGGAAACGACGCCTTAGCGCCCGGTCACAACCTGATGTTGTCACATCAACGGCGGTTACATTACCCCTCCATCCGCAGCAAAACAACATCATTTTGATAACATTTAGTTTACTTGGCATCTTATTTTAGAGTCGTGACGAAGGCATGTTTCTCGATAACAAAATTTGATAATATCCGCCTCTTTCATAACATTATTTCAGGCCTTCACCCAGCCAATAATTTGCATAACAATTCATTTAAATGCATAATAATGTTATCTTCGTTGACCTGAACATGGGTGATATATGCGTATTTCCTCAAAACAAGAAGAATTAGTCAAAGCGTTCAAAGCATTATTAAAAGAAGAGAAATTCAGTTCTCAAGGTGAAATCGTTCATGCTTTGCAAAATGATGGTTTCGAAAACATCAACCAATCCAAAGTCTCTCGTATGCTGACCAAGTTTGGTGCGGTGCGTACCCGCAACGCCAAAATGGAAATGGTGTACTGCTTACCAGCCGAGCTTGGCGTGCCAACAACGTCCAGCCCGCTGAAAAACCTGGTACTGGATATTGATTACAACGATGCCGTTGTTGTTATCCACACAAGCCCAGGGGCGGCACAGTTAATTGCACGTTTGCTGGATTCGTTAGGTAAAGCTGAAGGTATTTTGGGCACGATTGCTGGTGATGACACCATCTTTACCACCCCGGCAAGGGACTTCACTGTAAAAGAATTGTATGAAGCAATTTTGGTGTTGTTCGAACAAGAGTTGTAAGCATTACTTCCGTATTCCCGCTGTCAGTACGGCGGGAATAACACCTTCATAACAATCCCCTGGCTGTCATCGTTTATACGTAAATCCCCTTATTTAGGCTTTCCCCAAATCTAAACATCTCTCTCATCAGCCGGTTATGTGATGAATCGCACAAAAAGCTAATTCATGGCATCTCATTGTTTTTACTTATACTTAACAAAAAATCAGCAATAAAAGACTCATTTTAATAACTTTACGTAATATAAAAAGCCTCTATTATTGTAAAGTTTCATAGAGAATAATTAGCGTGGTATTAATTTTGTAGGTTATTAGTGTATACTTGATTTTGTGATGAGGGTCACGAAATGAAGGCCCCAATAAAAGAATACGACGAGGCGAAAATTATGAACATGAAATCAACTTTAGTTACCGCAAGCCTGCTCTCGATGCTGTCATTCGGCGCTTTTGCAGCGACATCTATTAATACCGAACAGGCACAAAACCGCCAGGCGATGGGTTCAGTGTCTGTCAGCCAGGTCGGTAGTGCTCCGATGGACATGCACCAGTTGCTGAATAAGAAAGCTGAAGAGCAAGGCGCTTCTTCTTACCGCATCATTGAAGCCCGTACTGGCGACCAATGGCATGCAACAGCAGAGCTGTACAAGTAACAGCCCGGTAGCAATAAGCAAAAGCAATACAACGATAATCCAGACAACGGCCCCAAGAACAATAAAGCAGTTTAGCCCTTCCGGTCGTTGAGAAAACCATTCAGGAGTAAAGATTATGAAAACCAAATTAACTATCGCAGCACTGAGCCTTTTCTCTGTTATCTCTTTCGGCGCTAACGCAGCCGCACATCAGGTAAACAGCGAACAAGCACAAAACATGCAATCTATGGGTAGCATTTCTGTCAGCCAGGTTGGCAGTGCACCAATGGATATGCGTCAGGAATTATCACAGAAAGCGACTAAAGAAGGTGCATCGGCATATCGTATTACCGAAGCACGTAGTGGCGATGCATGGCACGCTACCGCTGAACTGTATAAATAAACCCTCGTCGTCAAAACTGACGGCTTTGCCCCCGCTCGCGGGGGCTTTTTTATGCCCTAACATCATGGTTAACCACGTACGTTGAAACGCAATTGCCCTTCCAGTTCCTCTTCTGCTTCGTCGAAAAGCAAAATCAACGCCCCGTAGCGCCGTCTTTGCATCTCCGGCAGGTGAACAAATTCTATTTCCACCGGGAGAGGTAAGATGCCTCCAACGACGACATCCCATAAACTATCGAGATCGTGAACCTGTTTTTTCTCAAGTTGAAATACCTGGATAAAGTGACGATAGAATCCCGGCTGATCTTCTATCTGACTAAAATCAAAGGTGTATTTTTTCATTACTTGCCACCTTAACCAGAGCGCTCTTATCTTTTGAGCTTCTACAGCCCGCCAATATGCAAGGTTTTGACTTCCAGAAACTCATCCAGGCCCAGTACCGAGCCTTCTCGCCCTAGTCCAGATTCTTTCACTCCGCCAAACGGCCCCAACTCAGTCGACACCGCACATTCGTTAATACCAATCATCCCACTTTCAAGTGCTTGCGAAACGCGGAATACACGCGATAGATTTTGAGTATAGAAGTATGCCGCCAAACCAAATGGCGTATTATTCGCCCGCTCAATAACTTCCCCTTCCGTTTTAAAACGGAAGCAAGCAGCGAGTGGCCCGAAGGTTTCTTCATGTGCCAGTTTCATTTCATCGCTGGCATCGACAATCACCGTGGGCTGCCAGAAGTTGCCCCCCAACGCATGGCTCTTACCTCCCACCAGCACTTTGCCACCTTGCGCGATAGCATCTTCGATATGCTCACGCACTTTATCGACTGCGGATTTTTCAATTAATGGCCCGACAACCACGCCCTCTTCCAGGCCGTTACCGACTTTCAGTGCCTTAACCGCATCGGCCAGTTTATTCACGAACTGGTCATAAACACCGTCCTGAATAAAGAAACGATTCACGCTAACGCAGACCTGGCCTGCATTACGGAATTTGTTAGCAATGGCCCCTTTCACTGCTTCGTCGATATCCGCGTCATCAAAGACGATATAAGGCGCATTACCGCCTAATTCCATCGACACTTTCTTCATGGTTTCCGCGGCGTTGCGCACTAATGTTTTGCCAACTGCCGTAGAACCGGTAAACGAAATTTTACGAACCGCGTGGCTCGCCATTATTGCGTCGCTAATTTCTTGCGTGTTCCCTGCGACGGCATTTAATACCCCATCAGGTACCCCGGCTTTTTTTGCCAGCGCCAGTAAGGCAAAGGCTGATAGTGGTGTGTTGTTAGCTGGTTTAATCACGCCAGTACAACCCGCAGCAAGCGCCGGGCCGAGTTTGCGTGTCAGCATCGCCATGGGGAAATTCCACGGAGTAATTGCCGCGACAACACCAATTGGCTCGCGGGTTGCCAGAATGCGTGATCCAGGTTTGGCTGGAGGGATGATTTCACCATTTGCCCGTTTGGCCTGTTCAGCGAACCACTGGATAAAACTTGCGGCGTACTCAACCTCACCTTCCGCCTCTTTCAGCGGCTTGCCTTGTTCGGTGGTCATTAAGCGCCCGAGCCAGGCTTTGTTCTCAATAATTAACTGGAACCAACGGTAGAGGATGGTTGAACGTTCTTTGGCGGTTTTTGCACGCCATGCAGGAAAAGCTTTAGCGGCTGCGGCAATCGCATCTTCAGCTTCCTTTTTGCCTGCTTTTGCGACTTTAGCGACAACTTCACCGGTGGCAGGATTGAGAACGTCGAAGGTTTCGTTCAGCTTGTGCCATTCACCATTGACCAGATAACCCGTGTTAAATAATTCACTATCCTGGAGTGCCTGATTTGTCATAATTTTCTCCCGTTATGAATTGCGCATCCAATAAGTATAGATACAAAAAAGCCGACGCAGGCGTCGGCTCGGGTTAGGCATTTATCAGGGCATGCTGGTATTTATGCAACACATGCGCCAGCCGTTTCACCGGTTCGGTGACTTGTAGCGGCGCCTCCCAAACACGCAATTTCTCCTGGTAAATATCCAGCTCCTCCAATAATTGTTTGAAGTAGCGCTGTTTTTTATCATCACTTGATGCCGAAGTAAGCTTATCAGCCGTGTTTCGCAACTGGCGATGGAATGCTGAGAGATCATCATTCACCGGGATCGGTGCATCACGTAATCGCTGGTGCGCGATAATCAATGTCAGCGCCAGGCGGTAACGATCGATATCACCCGGGAACATATTGAGCAGTAAGAAAAGCTGCTGATAGAGCGCTGGCAGATGGTTTTCTTTACGGCGCGCTTTGTTGGTGGTCAGCGCAGAAACTGCCGCAGAAACAAATTGATTAAGCAGCGTGCGGCCCGTGCGCTCTTTTGAATTATCGCGGATAAGCAAGATAACCATCATCGCCAGGAAACAACCCACTATTTGCCCCAATGCGCTGTCCAAAAACGAGCTGAAATGAAACGTCATTGGGTTATCTAAAACGATAATATTGATGGTACTTGCCAATGCCCCCATCGACCCTAAGCGGCGCTTTTGTACTTCAATGCCCATAAAGAAACCCAGCAATGCAAGGCTGATGCACAGCAGCAACATACTTTGCTGAGTCGACGGAATCACCACTAAAAAATAGAACGCACCGAGCGGCAAAGCGGCAATGGTACCGTACAGAAAATCAATCGCCACCATGCGCGGATTGGGTAAACGCATCGCCAGCGACGTCACAACGGCAATCATAACCATCGCACCGCTGCCCGATGTCCAGCCCGTCCATAACCAAAATAAGCAGCCAAGAATGCAGGAAATCGTGGTACGCCAGAAGTTTATCATCGCGTGATGCCCTTCTGCAGACTGCACTTTGATGACCACTTCCTGGGTCAAAACCTCTTCTTCCACCGCGCTAATACGGGTGTTGCTGATAACGCCACGTTTTAGCAACAGATAGCGGCTGAACGCGCCTACCCAACTGCTTATTGTGGCGGGTGTATTTTTATCGCCGGTGTATGAAATGGCTCTGCGGATAACTTTCACCTGCTTATGAACATCAGCAGCGGTTTCTACAGGTAACTCAAACAACATACGGAATTCTGGAGTCATGTATTCCGGACGCGTGTTTTGAATCAGAAATGTTTCGCAAGCCTGGGTGATAAGCGTTAGCGAGAGCGAGTTGATCGCTTTCAGGCGGCGATTAGCACGATTCCAGCGTGAGGATTCAATATTGAGATTCCCGCGCATCCCTTCCAGAGCGGTAGTGCGGCGCACCAGGCCACTCCAGGCCTTATCAACTTCCTCTTTGTCACCATGAGCAATACACAACTGCATCAGGCGATAGTGGTCCACCAGCAGGTTATCCAGCTCACGATCAATTTCTTGCTTAATGGAACGCGGGGAAAAAATTAAATCGGCAAGAATCGCGCAAACAATACCAATCACAATCTCACTACACCGCTCGACCGCAAATTGTGGGGTGACAAGCGGGTTGGCTTGAATGGTGATAACAATGATTAACGCCGTGTAGCCAGAAAGCCCCCAGGCGTAGGAATTTTCAACTTTAACCAGCGAGGAAATCCAGGTACAAAAACCAGCCCAAATACAGCATACCAACAGCATCACAACAGGTGCACGAATCATTGAAGTGATGATTAACAGCGCGGCAATACAGCCAATAAAAGTACCGATGATACGCAGCATTCCGCGATAACGAATCGCCCCTGAATAGGGTTCACCGCCAGCAGCAAACGCCGGGCCAGCCGCTACAATCGCCGCAGTTAGCACCGCCCAGCGCGGAGTTTCCAGTTGAAAATGGAAACCAACAAACACCGCCAACACGATGGCAAAAGCCAACTTGAAGGCAAAGCGTAAATGTAAGTGCGAGATGAAATACATGTCAGCCTATGCTTAGCCGAACTCACGCAAACGATGCATGAATTTAATGAATACCGAATCGTGGTTGATATCTCTGTCTTTATCGCCAGTCACAACAACCGTGGCCGTGGTTCCCGCCGGGAAAAGGTTAGCTTGCTGATCATCAAGACGAATTCTCACGGGCACACGCTGTGCCAAACGCACCCATTCCAGGTTTGAATCAACCGTCGCCATCCCTTTTGCATCTTTGGTACTGCTGGCGTTAGTCACCCCGGCAGAAATGCTATCAACCGTGCCGCGTAATACGCGATTACTGCCCAGTGGCGTGATTTGTACCCGGAAACCTGGGCGAATACCGTCAAGCTTGGTCTCTTCCATGTAGGCCAGAATGTAGAAACTACCCTGTTTTACCAACGCTACCGCCGTGGAACCACGGGTAATAAACTCGCCAGAGTAGACATTCAGGTTGGTTATCCAACCATCAGCAGGCGCGCGGATAATCGTGCGTTGCAAATCCAATGCAGCCAAATCACGGGTTGCTTCGGATTTTGCTAATTGATGCAGAACGGTTTGTAGCACGTTGTTAGATTGGTCAATTTCTTCCCGTGACATCGCCTGGGTGCCCAGTGAATTACGACGCCCAGCTTCACGGCGTTTCTCCCCGGCCAAAACCTGGTAATAAGCGACATCGGCCTGGGCTTGCTCCAGGGCTTTCTGATAACGTGGCTGATCGATGGTGAAGAGAATCTGATCTTTCTTTACCAGTTGGTTGTCATGGACTTTAACGTCAGTGATTAAACCCGATACGTCCGGAGCAATCGCGACAACATCTGCGGTGAAGCGGGCATCACGCGTCCACGGGGATTCGGTATAAAATACCCAGGCACGGAAGATAGCGATGAAAGCCAGCAGCACCAAAATCAGTGTGATGGCCGTGCGGGTCATTTTTCTTGTAAGTGCTTTCACATCAACCTCAAACAAACAGGCGCGAGATTAGATAAAACAGGCAGCAATAAAGCGCTGTATTAAATAATGCCGGGTGCCAGACAAAATCATAAATTCCCGTCGGAGTCAGCAGACGGCGAACCAACCAGAACAGCGCCAGCGAAAGAATTAGCTCGAAGAATATCGGCGGAAAAGAAAGACCGAATATCACGATAACGGGAAATAGACTCATGTTAACCTTGCAGAAAATTCGGAAGACACCAACCCAGGAGCTGCCAGAAATGCTGTGCTAACGACTGATACGGGTGGTGTTAGTAATAATATATTAACGTAATTGTTAGCGGGTTATCTATAATGTGTGATCTAAATCACTTTTAAGCCAGAGTGAACAATGGAAAGACTTAAACGCATGTCGGTGTTTGCCAAAGTGGTCGAGCTTGGCTCTTTTACCGCAACGGCCAGGCAGCTGGAAATGAGCGTATCGTCCATCAGCCAAACCGTTTCCAAACTTGAAGATGAGTTACAGGTAAAGCTGTTAAACCGCAGCACGCGTAGCATCGGGCTGACTGAGGCCGGTAAAATCTACTACCTCGGCTGCCGCAAGATGCTGCACGAAGCGCAAGAGGTGCATGAGCAACTCTACGCTTTTAACAACACGCCAATTGGTACGCTGCGTATCGGCAGTTCTTCAACTATGGCACAAAATGTCCTCGCGTCCATGACCGCCGAGATGCTCAAAGAGTACCCCGAGTTAACGGTTAATCTGGTGACAGGCATTCCCGCGCCCGACCTGATCGCTGATGGTCTGGACGTAGTGATTCGTGTAGGTGCTTTACAGGATTCCAGTCTGTTCTCGACACGGCTCGGATCGATGCCTATGGTGATTTGCGCCGCCAAAAGTTATCTCCAGCAAAATGGCACGCCGGAAAAGCCGGCCGATCTTGCCAGTCACTCGTGGCTGGAATACAGCATTCGTCCGCATAATGAATTCGAGTTGATAGCACCTGAAGGGCTGACGACGCGGATGATCCCGCAAGGGCGCTTCGTGACCAATGATCCCATGACATTAAGTCGCTGGCTAAAAGTGGGGGCTGGTATCGCTTATGTCCCGTTGATGTGGGTGATCGATGAGATCAATGACGGAACGCTTGAGATCTTACTGCCGAGTTATCAATCCGACCCGCGTCCGGTATACGCGTTGTATACGGAAAAAGATAAGTTGCCGTTGAAAGTACAGGTCTGCATTAACTACCTGACTGAATATTTCGTGAAGGTTTCGCACCTCTATCAAGGGGTACGAGATAAGAAAGGACGTGCGATAGAAAACAGCCGGGAGTAAACCCGGCTGTCATTGTTTTACGCTGTGCCGCCAACCGTCAGGTTATCGACTTTGAGCGTTGGCTGGCCGACACCGACAGGCAGGCTCTGCCCCTCTTTGCCGCAGACACCGACACCGTTATCCAGCGCCAGATCGTTACCGACCATAGAAATCTGCTGCATAGTTTCAATACCGGAACCAATCAGCGTTGCGCCTTTCACTGGTTTGGTCACTTTGCCATTTTCGATGAGATACGCTTCAGAAGTTGAGAACACAAACTTGCCGGAGGTGATATCCACTTGCCCGCCGCCAAAGTTCGGAGCGTAGATCCCGTATTCAACCGATTCGATAATCTCTTGTGGAGTCGATTTTCCCGCCAGCATGTAGGTATTGGTCATGCGTGGCATCGGCAGGTGCGCGTAAGATTCACGACGGCCATTACCGGTTGGCGCAACGCCCATCAGACGAGCATTGAGTTTGTCCTGCATGTAGCCTTTCAGCACACCGTTTTCGATCAATACGTTGTATTGGCCAGGCACACCTTCATCGTCAATTGCAACAGAGCCACGGCGGTTCGCCATGGTGCCGTCATCGACAACAGTACACAATTCTGAAGCAACCAATTGGCCTATCTGGCCACTGAACACGGAAGTGCCACGACGGTTAAAATCACCTTCAAGACCGTGCCCCACCGCTTCATGCAGCAAAACACCTGGCCAGCCCGCGCCAAGCACTACCGGGAACATGCCTGCTGGTGCTGCCACCGCAGAAAGGGTCACTAAAGCCATACGCACTGCTTCTTTCGCCCAGGCATCTGCACGAACTTCACCATCAACGGTTTCGAGGAAATATTCATAACCGAAACGACCGCCGCCGCCACTTGAGCCGCGCTCGCGTTTGCCGTTATCTTCAACCTGAACGCTGACAGACAAGCGCACTAGCGGGCGAACGTCAGCCGCCAGAGTCCCGTCAGTTGCCGCGACCAGAATCAATTCATAAACGCCCGTCAGGCTGGCAGTCACTTCCTGGACGCGGGCGTCTGCCGCACGGGCAACGCTATCAACGCGTTTCAGGATGTCGAGTTTCTCTTCACGCGTCATGCTTTGCAGAGGGTCGGCACTGGTATAGAGCGCGCTATGCTGCACGGCACCTAATGTTTGAACCCGGCCATTCCCTTTTTCCTGCACGATGCTTCGTGCGGCATGAGCACTTTGTTCCAGCGCCAACAAGCTGACCTGGTCGGCATAGGCAAAACCGGTTTTCTCGCCGCTCACGGCGCGCACGCCAACACCCTGATCGATGTTGTAAGAACCATCTTTAATGATGCGATCTTCCAGCACCCAGGATTCGTGATAACTGGACTGGAAATAGAGATCTCCGTAGTCGAGTCGGCGCTCGGACAATTGTCCCAAAATGGAAAACAGATCTTGATGGGTTAAGCCATTCGCAGACAGCAACTGCTCACTTACCAGGTTCAGACTCATCGTTTCGCTACTCTTTTTACAAACAAGTTGGGTGCCCTAAAGGCATATCTATTGAGCTTGCGGCAATTAACCGCGCACGTCAAATCACTTAGCCTCTTTCAGCCTTGGCTGGCGGAGCACTTCATTGATTTGCGGTTTATCGACCGATCCTGTGATGTGGTAGCGCAGTACAGATATTTTGCTCCATAGCGGCCCTAACACTTTGCTGGCGGCGAATACCGCGGCACCGATGATTGGGTTCACCACGAATGCCGTTGCCACGCCGACGGTGGCAGAAATTTCTGGTGCAATAACAGCTTCAACATCAAGTCGACGCTGAACTAAATCGACCGAGCCTTTCATGCCAATATCGGCTTCCAGTCCGTCCACCAGCGTATCATCGCTGTTCAGAACCCCGTCTTTAATCCAGGCGGTACTACGGATGGAATCAAAGTAGAAACCTTCACCAAAGGTGTCGCTGAAGTCGAAACGCAGTTTACGCATCAACGCATCGACACTGACTAAACGCAGCAATTGTCCGGCGTGGCCTGTACCCAGATCAGCAATTTGCCCTTTGCCTAATTTGATATGAAGAATACCGTTTAATGAGGCAAGCTGCGGCTGCCACGGTTTATCACGCCAGTGTAAATCATAGTCTGCATCAAACGATGAGCCTTGAATCGGCGTTTTGACGCCAAAGAAGTTGGTCGCAGCATCAAGTTTTTTGCCGTGTAGTTTACCTTTTAAAGACGTGCGTTCTTCTGCCGGGTTATTCACCCACACACCGCTGGCGGTAAGCTTTGCAAATCCGGCATCGATTAACCCGTTTTCCAGTTGTAGCGTGTTTCCTTTGACGGCGAAATCACCGTCAATACGGCCATATTTTTGCCCCCAAAGCCAACACTCGCCACAGCGAAGTTGTAAATCAGGCCATTCACGGAAATCAATCGCTTCATTGCCTTCCAACGGTGAAGCACTGGTCGATTTGGCTTTGCTATTACCCCAGTCAGGGTTGAAATAGAGATACTTGATTGCTGCACGCCACGGTGCATTGTTTTGTATCGTCAACGAGCCATTCACTTCACGCCCCTGCGCTTCGACGCGCGTGCCATTCGTAATGGCCTGGGAAACCAGACTCAGGTTGTTCCATTGCTGGCCAGCAAACGTCAGCGAAGGCGTGCGCAGTGTGACGTTAGTTGGGAATGATGCCGAGTTCCCCACGCTTTCCACCGCTCCATGGCTAAACAACGCCAACCATTGCGCACCATCCATCGCCGGAAGATCCAGTTCTAAGCCGGAGTTATCAGGTAATGGAGGAACGGTTTGGCTATTGGTTGCCCAAATTGCCCGGTCAAGAGTGAGCTTTTTATTCAGTAGCCAACGGCTGGAGAAATGATTTTTCGCACCGGAGTTACCCGTCAGATCGAAACTATCGAGATTTCCTTTCACCGCGACATTCAACGGTAGCGCTTGCCCCGCTGATTTATCGACAGGAGCAGGTAAGTGACTGCTCACATTCTTCAAGTCTGCGGCGACGTTGATCTGGTAATTCGGTTCTCCGCGATAAGGAAGCGTAATCGCTACATCGCCTTTCCACGGGACATTGCCACTCAATTCTTTGCTGATGGGTTCAGGGATAATACCCATTTTTGTCGGCTGCCAGTCGCCCAGCAAATTGACGCCAATCTGGTAGTCTTTCACGCCCGTTTTAGTATTGAAATCAATGCCAATCGGTTGGTTAAACCAGGTGGCTTTTAACGGTTCACTTTGCAAATCACCATTCACAAAGCTGAACTTACCGCTCAGGTTACTCAACGTGCTGGAGAGCGGTTTAATCAACAAGGTATTGTTCTTGAGCTGAACATCGCCCGAAGCGGTAGTCATTTTACCGTTCAGCGGGATATCCAGATGTAAGCGAGCATTCACATCGCCGCCAATCTGGAGTTCATCCAGTGCAGCAGACAGAGAATCTTTGAGCGGAGTTTCTTTGAAATACGGCCCAACCGCACTGCCCGGGCCACTGATGTCAGAATCGACTAACAGCTTTTGCTTTTTGTAATCCGGAATATTTGCCGTCAGATTACGCCCGGTCACACCACCCAGTTTCACTTCATCCGATTTCATCCACAAACCGTTATTGATGAAATCCAGACTAATATTCAAGTTGTCTAATGCTGGCCAGTCAGGCTGGAAGGCAAATTTAGCGTTATACAGCGGGACGTAGACCTGGAACTGACCTTCGTTATGCACATAAGGGAAAAGACGCGGATTGCCGCCATACACTAGAGTCGCGTTATCGGACTCGCCACCTTGTATCGCACCGCTGAGGTAATCAACCAGCTGTTTTCCCATCAGGTTTTCAGGGAAGTAACGCCAGGCATCACCGCCATTATGCGTACTAATTCCGGCTAAAATCCCCAACCAGGGTTCATCGCCTGTCGGCTGATAGTAGCGGAAGTCACCCGCAGCCCAGACAGAACGGGCTTTCACATCCAGATTTTTGCCATCAAGCTGGAAACCCGCGGCATTCTTCTGCCATTCGAGCGTGGCAACGGCTCGTTCAACTTCCAGCGGGGCACGGAATACGCCCACGTATGGCATTTTGGCGTCAATAACCTGCGCATTAAGCTGCCCGTGCCCGACACCACCGGTGACCGACCCCGAGAAGTGTTCGACGCCGGGTAACATTTTCCATTGCTTCCAGCTAACGTCCTTCCAGCGCCCTTGCATACGAGTGTTTTCGGTCTGCTGAAGAGGAATATCCACGGCCAGCACATCAATGTGCCCGCGTGGTTGCAGCGTGTTCCAGATTTCACCGAAATCCGGTGAAATCTTCTCTGCAATCGGTAACAAACCGGTGAAGCTTTCCAGCTCCATATTAGTGGCACGTACACGTAACTCATCGCTGCGCGTACTCTCTTTTCCACCAACATTTTGCGGAGCAACCCACGCCAGTGATAAAGAACCTTTGGGCCAGGTTTTACCATCAAGGGTGATATTGGTCGATGGAATGGCAATATCCCAGCCCGCAGCAGAACGATTGACACGTGCCATCAAATTATCAACCGACATCTGATGCCCGGTGTTTTTCCCAGCCCAGCTGGCACCACCTTGCTTCAACCAGACGTTGCCACCTGAAATATCACCCGCTTTGATATCCATCCAGGCTTCGAGGGTAAACTCAGCGGTCTGCAAGTCGATATTGTCTTCCATCCAACGACCAAGCCACGGTTTCATATCAACATTTTCAGCCTGTAGCCAGACTTTACCGATGTTCAATAAGCCATTTTCGTCACGCAGATCCATGCGTACTTTCGCCACGCCGTGTTGGCCGTTAAAGCTCGATAAGCTGACCAGCCCTTCGGCGCGGTGACGGTTTTTGGAGTTAAGCCAGGTGAGTTGTGGAATGGCGAGTTCGGCGCGCTGGCCGGAAATCGTCAGGAAACTCAGGGAACTGTCGCGAAGATCAAAGTGATCGAACTGGCGTAAAAAGAGATCGCTGATTTTACCCGGCTCGAGTTTGCTATCCCCTTTATTTCGACTTAACGGGGTATTGGTGCGCACCTGCAATTGGTAAAAAGTGAGGTCACGGAACTGCCAGCGGGCGTGCAAAATACTTTGCCAGAGATCGAGCGCCAACGTGACACGTTTCACGCTCATCTCACCACCATCTTTCAAGCCCGCTTTGATATCGCGGACATCAAGCGTTGGGCCATAGTTTTCCCAGTTGGCCTGGATCTGGCTGGCATCGACGGGGGTACCCGTCATGGCTTCAATTTTTTCGAGCAGCGCTGGACGCCAGGCATCGAGGTGCGGCAAAACCAGCCGCAAACCACTCACCAGCAGTGCGACGATAACGATCAACGTTGCGCCAGTGATCAGCAGAATGCCGGGCAGTCGCCTCACGAAAATCTCCTTGTTTGCCGCCGGAGCGGAACTCAAATCTGCACTATCCGTGCAGCGAGTTACATCATAACGACGTCGAACTGCTCTTGATTATAGAGCGGCTCGATCTGAACTTTGACTTGCTTGCCGACAAAAATTTCCACTTCTGCCAATGAATGGGACTCTTCGCTTTTCAGCGCTTCCCCCACAGCAGGTGATGCGTAAACCAGGAAACGGTCGGAATCATAAGCATGATGCACGCGCACAATTTCACGCATAATTTCATAACACACCGTTTCAACCGTTTTCACCGTACCGCGACCATGGCAAGTTGGACAATCGTTGCAAAGCACATGTTCAACACTTTCACGCGTGCGTTTGCGTGTCATCTCAACCAGCCCAAGCTGTGAGAAACCATTAATACTGGTTTTCACGCGATCTTTACTCAATGCCTGCTCGAGGGAGTGCAGCACGCGTCGGCGATGGTCTTCATTACTCATATCGATGAAATCAATAATGATTATGCCGCCGAGATTACGCAAACGTAACTGGCGAGCTATCGCCTGTGTCGCTTCAATATTGGTATTGAAAATGGTGTCATCAAGATTGCGGTGGCCAACGAAAGCCCCGGTGTTGATATCCACAGTCGTCATCGCTTCAGTCTGGTCGATAACCAGGTAACCACCTGATTTCAGCTCAACTTTTCGCTCCAGCGCACGTTGGATTTCGTTCTCAACGTCGAACAAATCAAAAATAGGCTGGCGACCACTGTAGTGTTCGATTTTGTTGTGCATTTCCGGCATGTATTCTGCGGTAAACTCCAGCAGCATGTCGTAAGTCAGACGGGAGTCGACACGAATTCGGTCAAGTGCGGCATCGGCAAAATCACGCAGTACGCGCTGCGCCAGTGCTAATTCACCGTAAAGTTGGCAGCGGGTTTTGTTACGTTTTTTGCGCTCGCTGACTTTGGTCCAGACACGCTTGAGGTAAGCCGCATCTGAAGCTAAATCGTCTTCGCATACGCCTTCAGCTGCGGTGCGAATAATGAATCCGCCTTGCTCATCGCAATACGCATTCACTACACGTTTAAGACGTTCACGCTCGGCTTCACTTTCAATGCGCTGGGATACGCCAACGTGGGAAGCTCCTGGCATAAAGACCAAATAACGAGATGGCAGCGTGATATCGGTAGTCAAACGAGCACCTTTGGTACCCAGCGGGTCTTTCACCACTTGAACCATTAAGTCCTGGCCCTGACGCACCAACTCGGAGATATCGCGTACGGTGAAATTTTTCTGCTCTTCTCCCGCCACACATTCGGTATGCGGCATGATGTCAGAAGCGTGAAGAAACGCTGCCTTATCAAGGCCAATATCTACAAATGCCGCCTGCATCCCGGGAAGCACCCGGCTTACACGACCTTTGTAGATATTCCCTACGATCCCGCGGCGTGCTTCGCGTTCAATGTGAATCTCTTGCAGTATTCCACCATCAATGTAAGCCACCCGAGTTTCCGATGGCGTCACGTTGACTAATAATTCAGCCGTCATGTTTTCCTCGTCCATCACGCAATGCGTGAAAATTACTCAGCAATTCATAAGTTTCAACAAGCGGTAAACCGACTACTGCATGATAGCTGCCATTAATCTTCCTGACAAAACAGCCACCAAGCCCTTGAATACCGTATGCACCTGCTTTATCCATCGGTTCACCGCAGGCCACATAACCCGCGATATCCTGTTCTGATAATGCACGAAAAGTCACTTCAGTCGTTACCAGACAATCCAGCAAAGATTCACGGTCTGCCAGCGCAACAGCCGTCATTACCTGGTGCTGATTCCCGGATAACATACGCAACATCTCAGCAGCGTGTTGTTCATCTTTAGGTTTTTCCAACACCTTGCCATTGTAGATAACAATCGTATCGGCACCCAGAACAGGTAAGTCATGTTGCGCGAGCGCAACGCCCGCCCGCGCTTTATCACGCGCCAGGCGCACGACATACTGCTGTGCGCTTTCATGGCTAAGACGCTGTTCTTCTACATCAGTAATGATGCGCTCAAACGACACACCCAACTGAGTCAGTAATTCCTGACGACGCGGGGAGCCGGATGCCAGATACAAAGATGTCATGTTCAATCCTATTGCACTGCAAATTGTTGGCGAATTTTACGCATCAACAAGAATATCCATGGCCACAGTACACCATTGACCACGCTGCTCCAGAAAATTTCTGGGCGGAAAGAGACATTGATAACTAAAAATTCAGACCAGAAAACAATGACATCTGTCATCAATGACAACAGCATAACCACCAAAGCCTGTTGCCAAAGCGCGAGATTGCGGAATAGCTGGTACTTTAACGCCACCAGATAAGCAACGATGCTCAGAGATAATGCGCGCACGCCAAGGGTAGAGCCGCTGATTAAATCCAGTATGGCACCCACCACAAAACCTGTGCCTACATTTACGCGGTGTGGCAGAGCCAGAATCCAGTACAGCAGGATCAGTAATACCCAGTCAGGACGATAGATTTTTAAATCGTCAGGCCATGGCATGACTTGTAACAACAAGGCGACGAGGAAAGAAAGCCAGATGACCCAACGGCCCTGGCTACGGTAACTACCCACTACTGCCCTCCCAGGCTTGCTGGTGCAGCAGGGGCAGGAGTCGTAATACCCGTTGCCGGAGGAGGAACCGGAGCTGGTGGCCCGACAGAATCAGCCGCTGGTAAAACCTGCGGCATCATTTGCATCAAGCGCTCATTCGCCACGCGATGAACTTCATCAGGCGGCATCGGGGTTTTCCCTTCGCGATCCGCGCCCCACAACAGCAGCAAATAACGCAGACGTTGTAAGCCAGCAGTCGGACGAGCCTGAATAACCGTGTATGCGCGCTGAGTATCAAGCTTCACTGAAGAAACGACGCCCACAGGATAGCCTTCCGGGAAGCGGCCACCCAAACCAGATGTCACCAATACATCGCCTACGCGAATATCAGTATTAGCCGGTAAATGTTCCAGTTGCAGATCGTCAGTACAGCCGTTACCCGCCGCGATAATGCGGATGTCATTACGCAGTACCTGAATAGGCAGCGCATGGGTAGCATCACAAATCAGTAAAACACGGCTAGTGAGTTTCGCCACCGCGACAACCTGACCTACGACACCTTTATCACTGATGACGGGTTGACCTTCATAGACGCCGTTCACGCTGCCTTTATCAATAACCACCTGGTCACTGTAAGGATCGTTAACGGTAGAGATAACCTGAGTCACCATTTTTTGCTCGTCCTGACGCAACGGTGAGCCAAGCAGTTCGCGCAGGCGTGCGTTTTCCTGACGATATTGACCCATCATCAGTAATTCGCTGTTTTTCAGGATCAATTCCTGACGCAGTGCACGATTTTCGAGTTCTAGCTGGTCGCGTGATGCCAGTGTTTGCGAGACGCTGTCGAGCAATTCACGGGGACCATTTGAGACAAAATAGAAAGGGCTGACGGCAGTATCCATATACGTTCGAATCTGACTGAACGTACCCAGGCGACTATCGGCAATCATTACACCAATCGCCACCAGCACCGCCAAAATCAGGCGAAACTGTAACGAAGGGCCACGGCTAAAAATTGGCTTCATAGGCTATGCGTATTCCAGGGCCAGCAAGAAAGGGCAGTCTTGATGACTGCCCCTTACGTGCGGCTGATTACTCTTCGCTGAACAAGTCGCCGCCGTGCATGTCGATCATCTCCAGTGCCTTGCCACCGCCACGGGCTACGCAAGTCAATGGATCTTCTGCAACTACTACCGGAATGCCTGTTTCTTCCATCAGCAGACGGTCAAGGTTACGCAGCAATGCGCCACCACCAGTCAGAACCATACCGCGCTCAGAGATATCGGACGCCAGCTCTGGTGGGCACTGCTCCAGTGCAACCATCACCGCACTCACGATCCCCGTCAATGGCTCTTGCAGGGCTTCGAGGATTTCATTGGAATTCAGGGTAAAGCCGCGTGGAACACCCTCAGCCAGGTTACGGCCACGCACTTCGATTTCAAGCACTTCATCGCCTGGGTAAGCAGAACCAATTTCGTGTTTGATACGTTCAGCAGTGGCTTCACCAATCAGTGAACCGTAGTTACGACGCACATAATTAATGATGGCTTCGTCGAAGCGGTCACCACCGATGCGTACGGAAGAGGAGTAAACCACGCCGTTCAGAGAAATAACGGCAACTTCAGTTGTACCACCACCGATATCCACAACCATTGAACCGGTTGCTTCAGAAACTGGCAGGCCAGCACCGATAGCCGCAGCCATTGGTTCTTCAATTAAGAAGACTTCACGAGCACCTGCACCTTGCGCAGATTCACGAATCGCGCGACGTTCAACTTGAGTTGCGCCAACTGGCACACAAACCAGTACGCGTGGGCTTGGGCGCATAAAGCTGTTGCTATGCACTTGTTTGATGAAGTGTTGCAGCATTTTTTCGGTCACGAAGAAATCGGCAATAACGCCATCTTTCATCGGACGGATAGCTGCGATGTTGCCGGGGGTACGACCCAGCATCTGTTTAGCATCATGGCCGACAGCCGCAACACTTTTAGGTGAACCGGCACGATCCTGGCGAATAGCCACGACAGATGGCTCATTCAGTACGATGCCTTGTCCTTTCACATAAATCAGGGTATTCGCGGTACCCAGGTCAATGGACAGGTCATTGGAAAACATGCCACGAAATTTTTTCAACATACTAAGGGATAATCCTGAAAGCTGGGGCGGAAACAAAATCCGCTTACTTTACCAACCACTCATTGCAGCGACAAGGCGCAAAAATGTTCTGCAATGGTGAAAAATTGTGCAGTTTACTACGACTAATACACTTTCGACACGTTTATCCTCGAACTGCCGAGGAAACAAACAAACGCTGTAGGTTAAACGAACAGTGCAAGGAAGCAAACCGGGTTCATTTCATGCTTCAACAATCTGGTCAGCAGGCGTATTAGCCCCCTTGAGATGCAGCGCGCGTTATTCTACGTGAAATATTCATAAACGGCAGGTTAAACCGAGTATCTTTGCGAATATTTTTTCACGTTGCTGTCTAGTGGTTGAGATGCCGCAAAAAAATCACCTTGAGCACCCGCCACGCCTTTCTCCACCAGTGTCTGCCATTCACTTCGCGTTCTGACTCCGACCGCAAAAACTTGCGTCTGAGTCCCATTACAGGCCTCAACCAGGCTCTGTACAAACAACTGATTTTCAGTTCGTTTCTCAATGTTTCGCACGAGCCCCGGATGCAGCTTTATCAACTCCACATCCAACTCCTTAATATAAGAAGCGCTCACTACGGTCAAACCCGCCTGGGAGACAGCAATACGAGCACCCAAAGCTTTAATCAAGCGAATCACAGGCTGCAAACGGCTGATGTGTTGACAGACATCTGCCTCTGCAAGTTCAAAAAGAATACGTCGTCGAAGCGATTTTTCTGACTGCATCAACGCATCACGCAACCAACGCTGGAACGGAGCGCGAATCAGTGATTCTACAGACACCTGAATAGCCAGTGTTTCTTCGGGCCAGAAACCGGCTAAAGGTAACAATCGGGCGATGGTTTGCCGGTCATATTGTTCCGCTAAACCAAACTGCTTCACCATCGGCAAATATTCTGCCGCCAGCACTTCTTGTTCGCCGTCAAAAATCCGACACATGATTTCACGATGATGTACGTAGCCATTACGCATTACCGCCGGTTTTTGATAGAAGCGTGGGCCACCGCGTTGTAACACTTGCTCAATGAGCGTACGCCATTTCACATTGCCGCGCCCTTTTTCCGGCAAACTATCGTCATAGACCGACCAACTGTTCGCCCCTTGCAACGAAGCATTACGCGTCGCGACTTCCGCGTTCTCCATCACCTGCTCTTTGGTTTGCCCGCTACGCCATGCACAAATACCGATATGCATCATGTCATTGCGGTCGAGCATTCGGGTTGGCGGCAAGGTATCAACGGCTTTCAGCAACTGGCTGGCAATACTATCGGCTTCTTTTAATGTGCGATGAGGTAACAAAACGGCAAAATCGCTGCGGAAATAACGTGCCAGTAATGCGCCGGGATAACGCATCACAAATGTCGACAACAGATTGATGAGGGTAAATAAGTACTCCTCTACCGCCGCGCGCCCCCATGTTTCATGCAGGGTGTCAAAATCGGGCAGACGGATGATCATCACTACACCATGCGCGCCCACTTGCTCTTGTTCATCCAGCAACGTCGCCAGTTGATTATCAAAAAACAGACGATTATTCAGGCCTGTTTTCGCATCCTGCGCCGCAAAAGCACGAATCAAGGTGTCCATTCTGCTGCGTTGATCGTTCGCGTTTTGCAGATCGGAAAGCAACAAGTCCAAAGCGCTACTGGCTTTCGGAGGCCATTCCAGTACCGATCCGCGCACCTCAACGCCTCTTTCACCGTTCAGAATCCGTCGCGCTCGGTTCTCCAGTAACTCTTGCCCGGCGAGCTGCTTTTTCATCCAGCGGATAGCAAAAAACAGCACGATAAGCATGAAGCCAACCGTGATAGAAAGTGGAACGGTAGTGAAAAGTGAGTTGTAGTAATTCGCGACAGGATCCCGATAGGTGAGAGAGAGGAACATCCCCGGATGCTTCATTAACTCAACAGTCACGGTACGAAAACTGTAGCTATTGCCCAGTAAACGGTAGGATTGGCTCAACTGATGTTGGTAAACCGTGTTGCCGCCTATTTTGAATTTCACCTCGGTGATATCAATGGGCACCATCACTTCGTTGAGGCGATTGATCAGTTCTTCTGGAGAGCTTGAAACCAAATCGTTATCAATGATTGTGGCAACCGCCACCACACGCTGATGAACTTTAAAATGCATCGCATTAAAGAAGCTTAATGAACAACCCACGAGCGTCACAAAAATAGCGAGGCCAGTCAGCAACGTCATAAAAGCAGAAAGTTTCGTCGTTAATCGCATCCTTGAGTTAACTCCGTTTGGTGAAGATAAGACCAGCCTGACTTGATGCGGCATTACATAGTAAAAGAGCAATTCAGGCAAACACGGTGAACAGATTCTTATCCTTTGTTGCAAAGGATACGTAAATACACCGAAATTCAAGTATAGCCTTCATCGGCAGGTATCCCATTAACGCAACCGCAACGAAACCTATCCCTTCTTTAAGTTTCAATTTTTTGTGACATATTCGCAGGGTTCAGCGTTCTCCGTCATGCTTAGCCTATAAAGCCATGCCGGAGAACAAGATGAAAAAAGTAACCCGCTTTACGGAAGCAGATGTCACACCCGAATCGGTTTTTATGCTGAAACGCCGCCAGGTGCTGAAAGCGCTGGGCATCAGTGCCGCGGCTCTCTCGCTTCCTCAAACTGCCCATGCTGATATTCTCTCCTGGTTTAAAGGGAACGACAGGCCACCCGCGCCATCGGGAAAACCCCTGCAATTTAGCCAGCCTGAACAATGGCAGGCAAAACTCGCCATGACCCCAGAAGACAAAGTGACGGGTTACAACAATTTCTACGAATTTGGCCTTGATAAGGCCGACCCAGCAGCCAATGCCGGAAGCTTAAAGACCGATCCGTGGAAAATCACAATTAGCGGTGAGGTGGCAAAACCACAAACACTTGACCTTGACGATCTTTATAAGAAATTCCCACTGGAACAGCGTATTTATCGGATGCGTTGTGTCGAAGCCTGGTCGATGGTGGTGCCGTGGATAGGTTTCCCACTCAGTAAACTGCTCGCGCTAGTCGAGCCCACCAGCAAAGCAAAATATGTCGCCTTCGAAACGCTTTACGACCCGGAACAAATGCCCGGGCAGAAGGACCGTTTTATCGGTGGCGGGTTGAAATATCCCTACGTCGAAGGATTGCGTCTTGATGAAGCAATGCACCCTCTGACTCTACTTACGGTCGGCGTTTACGGGAAAGCGTTGCCACCGCAAAACGGTGCACCGATACGACTCACCGTGCCATGGAAATACGGCTTTAAAGGAATAAAGTCGATTGTCAGTATCAAACTGGTTAGCGAGTTACCACCTACCACCTGGAATATGGCAGCACCTAATGAATACGGATTTTATGCCAACGTAAACCCAAATGTTGACCACCCACGCTGGTCGCAAGCCAGTGAGCGATTTATCGGATCAGGTGGAGTACTGGATGTAAAACGCCAGCCGACGCTGCTGTTTAATGGTTATGCCGACCAGGTCGGATCGCTATACCGCGGCTTGAATCTGAAGGAGAATTTCTAAAGTGCGATTAACCGCAAAACAGATAACCTGTCTTAAAGTCGTACTGCATCTCGCGGCCTTCTTACCTTTTGTCTGGTTGTTTTATGCTGCAAACCAGGGGCTTTTAAGTGCCGACCCGGCAAAGGATATCCAGCATTTTACCGGCAGAATGGCGCTTAAACTGTTGCTGGCGACGCTGCTAGTCACACCGTTGGCGCGATACGGGAAGCAGCCGCTGCTGATTCGAACCCGTCGGTTGTTAGGATTATGGTGTTTTGCGTGGGCCACACTTCATTTAGTCAGCTACGCCATGTTGGAATTGGGCATCAACAATCTGGCGCTACTTGGCCGGGAACTGGTCACGCGCCCGTATTTAACTTTAGGAATAATCAGCTGGTTGGTACTGCTATCATTGGCAACAACATCTACGCAGTCGTTACAACGAAAATTGGGGCCACGCTGGCAAAAGCTGCATAACTTCGTCTATCTGGTCGCTATCCTTGCCCCGATTCATTATCTGTGGTCAGTAAAGGTTATCTCACCGCAACCATTGCTGTATGCTCTGGGCGCAATCATCCTTCTGGCCTTACGCTACAAGAAATTCCGTCAGTGGCGGCGTTAACGAAAGATATGTGTTGTTCCCCGCAGAAAAGTGATCAACCTGGCCCCGTTTAGGGATATGAGTTGATCATCTTCCCTGATAAGACCAGTATTTAGCTGCCAATTGCTACGAAATCGTTATAATGTGCGACTTTGGTTTTTCTGACAGGCCATTTTCTGGCTCTGAAGGTGACAACCGAGCAACTTAGGTATATTTTGTAAAATACCTACAAATTGCAGGAGATGGCAGCACGATGTCGGCTAATTTTCACATTTTGCTTTTGAACGGCCCGAATCTTAACATGCTGGGAACACGTGAGCCTGAGAAGTACGGCACGCTGACTTTAGCCCAAATTGTTAACTCGCTCGAAGAAGAAGCAAAAACGCTAAATGTCTCGTTCAGCCACCTGCAATCCAACGCGGAATATGAATTGATCGACCGAATTCATCAGGCTAAAGACACTGTCGATTTTATTCTGATTAATCCGGCCGCGTTTACTCATACGAGCGTTGCACTGCGTGATGCCTTATTAGCGGTAGATATTCCGTTTATTGAGATCCATCTGAGCAATGTGCATGCGCGCGAACCGTTCCGCCATCATTCATATCTTTCTGATAAAGCGGTTGGTGTCATCTGCGGATTAGGCGCTGACGGCTATTCATATGCACTACAGACGGCGGTAAAACGCTTGTCAAAATCCATCTAAACAAGAGTACGGAACCCACTCATGGATATTCGTAAGATTAAAAAACTGATCGAGCTGGTTGAAGAATCAGGCATTTCTGAACTGGAAATTTCTGAGGGCGAAGAATCTGTACGCATCAGTCGTGCACCGGCAAACACCGGTTACCCAATGATGCAACAGGCTTATGCTGCTCCAATGTACCAGCCACAGCCGCAACCTGGCCTGTCTAACGTTGTTGCACCTGCCGCTCCGGCAGAAGCACCAGCGGCTGCTGAAATCAGTGGTCACATCGTGCGTTCCCCAATGGTCGGTACTTTCTACCGCACCCCAAGCCCGGATGCTAAGTCATTTGTTGAAGTTGGCCAGAAGGTTAACGTTGGCGACACTCTGTGTATCGTTGAAGCAATGAAAATGATGAACCAGATCGAAGCTGACAAAGCCGGTGTGGTGAAAGCCATCCTGGTTGAGAATGGCCAACCGGTTGAATTTGACGAGCCGCTGGTCGTCATCGAGTAACGAGGCGATTATGCTGGATAAAATTGTCATCGCTAACCGTGGCGAGATTGCTCTGCGTATTCTTCGTGCCTGTAAAGAACTGGGTATCAAGACTGTCGCTGTGCACTCCACTGCGGATCGCGATTTAAAACACGTATTACTGGCGGATGAAACTGTTTGTATCGGTCCCGCTCCGTCGGTAAAAAGCTATCTGAATATCCCGGCAATCATCTCTGCAGCAGAAATTACTGGTGCAGTTGCGATTCACCCGGGTTATGGCTTCTTGTCTGAAAACGCCAACTTTGCCGAGCAAGTTGAACGTTCAGGCTTCATCTTCATTGGCCCGCGTGCTGAAACTATTCGTCTGATGGGCGATAAAGTGTCTGCAATCAACGCAATGAAGAAAGCTGGCGTACCTTGCGTACCAGGCTCTGACGGCCCTCTTGACGGCGATATGGATAAAAACCGTGCTCATGCTAAACGCATTGGCTACCCGGTTATTATCAAAGCGTCTGGCGGTGGCGGCGGTCGTGGTATGCGTGTCGTACGTAGCGATGCCGATCTGGAACAATCCATTAATATGACCCGTGCGGAAGCGAAAGCTGCTTTCAACAACGACATGGTCTATATGGAAAAATACCTGGAAAACCCACGCCATATCGAGATTCAGGTATTGGCTGACGGCCAGGGCAAAGCGGTTTACCTGGCAGAACGCGACTGCTCTATGCAGCGTCGTCACCAGAAAGTGGTTGAAGAAGCGCCAGCACCGGGCATCACGCCGGAACTGCGTAAATTCATCGGCGAACGCTGCGCTAAAGCCTGTGTTGATATCAACTATCGCGGTGCAGGTACTTTCGAGTTCCTGTTCGAAAACGGTGAGTTCTACTTCATTGAAATGAACACCCGTATTCAGGTTGAGCACCCGGTAACAGAAATGATCACCGGCGTTGACCTGATTAAAGAACAGCTGCGCATTGCTGCAGGCCAGCCACTGTCTATCAAGCAAGAAGACGTTCATGTTAAAGGCCATGCGGTAGAATGCCGTATCAACGCCGAAGACCCGAATACCTTCCTGCCAAGTCCAGGCAAAATCACTCGCTTCCATGCGCCAGGTGGTTTTGGTGTGCGTTGGGAATCACACATTTACGCCGGTTACACCGTACCGCCGTATTATGATTCCATGATTGGCAAACTGATCTGCTTCGGTGAAACGCGTGAAGTCGCGATTTCTCGCATGAAAAATGCTTTGGCTGAACTGATCATCGATGGCATCAAAACCAACGTTGATTTGCAGACTCGCATCATGAACGATGAAAACTTCCAGCACGGTGGAACTAACATCCACTATCTGGAGAAAAAACTGGGTCTTCAGGACTAAGTTTTCTCAAGAAGTAACATCGTGATAAGGCCGGTTCTCCGGCCTTTTTCTTTTTTGATCCCCATCTTCTCGCTATGCGTTACAATCGCCGCTTTCCGCCAACTCAAGGGACAATAATGGACGCGCGTTTTGTTCAGGCCCATAAAGAAGCCCGCTGGGCGCTTTGGCTAACCCTTCTCTATCTTGCCGCATGGTTAGTGGCTGCTTACTTACCTGGTAATGAAATCGGCCCAACTGGCCTACCGCACTGGTTTGAAATGGCGTGCCTGCTGGTACCTTTGCTGTTCATTTTACTGTGCTGGGCAATGGTGAAGTTTATCTTCCGTGATATTCCTCTGGAGGATGATCATGCAGCTTGAAGTCGTATTACCGCTGGTAGCCTATCTATTAGTGGTTTTTGGCATTTCCATGTACGCCATGAAACGCCGCACCACAGGTAATTTCCTCAACGAATATTTCCTGGGTAGCCGCTCGATGGGCGGGTTTGTATTAGCGATGACGCTAACCGCCACTTATATCAGTGCCAGTTCATTTATTGGCGGGCCTGGAGCTGCTTATAAATATGGGCTGGGCTGGGTTTTGCTGGCAATGATTCAATTACCGGCGGTATGGTTATCTCTGGGTATTCTGGGTAAAAAGTTTGCCATTCTGGCACGTCGCTATAACGCCGTTACCCTGAATGACATGTTGTTCGCCCGTTATCAAAGCCGTCTGCTGGTTTGGCTGGCGAGTCTTAGCCTGTTAGTGGCTTTTGTTGGCGCGATGACCGTGCAGTTCATCGGTGGTGCACGCTTACTGGAGACGGCAGCCGGTATTCCTTACGAAACGGGATTGCTGATTTTTGGTATCAGCATTGCGCTGTATACCGCGTTTGGTGGCTTCCGTGCCAGCGTTCTCAACGACGCAATGCAAGGCATGGTGATGCTGGTTGGCACGATTTTGCTGTTGGTGGGCATCGTTCACGCAGCCGGTGGTTTGCACAACGCAGTAGATACGCTGCAGCATATCGACCCTAAACTCGTTTCACCGCAGGGTGCCGATGACATCCTTTCCCCGACGTTCATGACCTCATTCTGGGTGCTGGTCTGCTTCGGCGTGATTGGTTTGCCGCACACGGCGGTACGCTGCATCTCTTATAAAGACAGCAAAGCCGTGCACCGTGGCATTATCCTCGGCACAATTGTGGTCGCGATTTTGATGTTTGGTATGCATCTGGCGGGCGCGTTAGGCCGTGCAGTGATACCGGATTTGAAAGTCCCTGATTTGGTTATCCCAACGTTGATGGTCACGGTGTTACCACCAATAGCGGCGGGAATATTTCTTGCGGCACCCATGGCGGCAATTATGTCGACAATTAACGCCCAATTGCTGCAATCATCCGCTACGATCGTCAAAGATCTTTATCTGAATATGCGACCGGATCAGATCACTAACGAAAGGCGTCTGAAAAGAATGTCATCGGTGATCACGTTGATTCTGGGTGCGTTGCTGCTACTCGCGGCATGGCGCCCACCAGAAATGATCATCTGGCTGAATTTGCTGGCGTTTGGTGGGCTTGAAGCGGTATTCCTGTGGCCTTTAGTGCTCGGCCTTTATTGGGAGCGAGCCAATGCTGCGGGCGCGCTAAGTGCAATGATTGTCGGTGGCGGGTTGTATGCGGTGCTGGCGAGTTTCAAAATCCAGTTATTTGGCTTCCACCCCATTGTGCCATCCTTATTACTAAGTTTGCTGGCGTTCCTGGTAGGCAACCGTTTCGGTCAGCCGCTGCCTGCACCAGCACTCGTTCCAACTACTGATAAATAAAGAGTTTCGCTATGCCATGGATTCAACTGAAAATTAATACTACCGGCGCAACCGCTGAAGAACTCGGCGATGCACTGATCGAAAGCGGCGCAGTATCCGTGACCTTTCAGGATACCCATGACACACCGGTATTCGAGCCATTACCTGGCGAAACCCGTTTATGGGGCGATACCGATGTGATCGGTTTGTACGACGCTGAAACAGACATGGAAGAAGTCGTCGCGATTCTCGAAAACTGCCCACTGCTGAGCGTGGGTTTCCGTCACAAAATCGAGCAACTCGAAGATAAAGACTGGGAACGTGAATGGATGGATAACTTCCACCCGATGCGTTTTGGCCAGCGCCTGTGGATTTGCCCGAGCTGGCGTGATGTGCCAGACGTGAATGCGGTAAACGTGATGCTCGACCCAGGTCTTGCGTTCGGAACTGGCACTCACCCAACTACGTCTTTGTGCCTTGAGTGGCTTGATGGACTGGATCTGGCAGGCAAAACCGTTATCGATTTCGGCTGTGGTTCCGGCATTCTCGCGATTGCGGCGCTGAAACTGGGTGCTGCTAAAGCGATTGGTATTGATATCGACCCACAAGCCATTCAGGCCAGCCGTGATAACGCAGAACGCAACGGTGTTTCTGAACGCCTGGAGCTGTATCTGCCACAAGACCAGCCAGAAGCCATGAGCGCCGATGTCGTGGTCGCAAACATCCTTGCAGGGCCTTTACGTGAGTTAGCTCCTTTAATCAGCGTGCTGCCTGTTCAGGGCGGTTTCCTTGGGCTTTCTGGCGTGCTGGCAAGCCAGGCCGAAAGTGTTTGCGAAGCGTATCAGGACAAATTCACCCTTGATCCTGTCGCCGAAAAAGAAGAATGGTGCCGCATTACTGGTATCAAACGCTAAGTCCCCCTTCCCCCTTAAAGTGGCCAACTGGCCACTTTAAGTAAAAGTTAATACCTGATTTTATTGCCCCGCCATTTTTGCCCACTCTTTCCTGAAAACCGAGTTTTACAATGCGCCGCTTCAAACATGTCAGTTAAACGACGCTATTTAATAAAATTTATCAGGGAATGAATCAATGAAAACCACTTTGCGCACGCTGGCAATTCTCACTATGGGAATGCTGCCCGCTTTAGCCATGGCCTCTCACTGGAGTTACGAAGGTGAAGGCTCGCCAGAACATTGGGCCGAAGTCAGCCCAGAAAACCAAACTTGTAAAGTGGGGATGAATCAGTCGCCAATTGACATAAAAAACACGCTAAAAGCGCATATCAACCCGCTAAAATCTAGTTATGTAGACTCCCCTATCAACATCATAAATAACGGCCATACTATCCAGGCGGGTTTCGCAGCCAGTGTGAAAGATGTGGTGACAATTGATGGCGTTCCTTTCCAGCTTCAGCAACTCCATTTCCATGCGCCAAGCGAAAACACTCTCAATGGCAAACATTTCGCCATGGAAATGCACCTGGTGCATAAAAATGCTGAGGGAGAGATTGCCGTCGTCGCAGTGATGTTTGAAACCGGGACTGCCAACAGTGAACTCGCTAAACTCTGGCAGACGATGCCAGCCAAAGCCGATGAAAAAGCAGAATTAAAACAAAAAATCGATGTGAACAAATTACTACCAGAGGATCTGTCCCATTATCGTTTCAGCGGTTCGCTAACCACTCCACCCTGCTCTGAAGGTGTACGCTGGTTAGTGATGAAGCATCCTGTGACACTCTCGGTGCAGCAATTGAAACAATTCACCACAGCAATGCATCATGGAAATAACCGCCCAACACAACCCTTGCATGGCCGTGAAATTGTTGAGTAAACCACTTATTGCGGGGGAGTAAACTCCCGCTTTCTCGTTTATTGCCCCAAGGTCTGAATAGACGAATCCCGGCACCAAAATGAGACATTCCTCGCAGAAAAATGCCAAAACTGCTGAACAAAGCAGCAGTTTATCTGGCGCTTTGCGCCTAAAATAATGTTAATTGCTTTCCAATTTCACTAAAAATGAAAAGAGCACAAAACAACCACCCCAAGCTAACACAATGAAATTAATCATTAATTTATTTATGCTATCGCACAGGATGCGGATTCATTGATCTACGACAGCTGATTGTTCAAAGTTTGGCCTTTCATCTCAGGTCAAAAATGCGTAATATACGCCGCCTTGCAGGCAAGTATGGTCATTTCTTAACTCATGCGCATTGGACAACACCAGCTCAGAAATCGACTGATTGCAGCACCTATGGCTGGCATCACTGACAGACCATTCAGGACGCTGTGTTACGAGATGGGGGCCGGACTGACTGTTTCCGAGATGATGTCCTCTAACCCTGAAGTTTGGGCGAGTGATAAATCACGTTTACGGATGGTGCACGTGAATGAACCAGGTATTCGCACCGTGCAAATTGCCGGTAGTGACCCTGATGAGATGGCAGAGGCCGCACGTATTAACGTGGCTAATGGCGCCCAGATTATTGATATCAATATGGGATGCCCGGCAAAGAAAGTGAATCGTAAGCTCGCGGGTTCAGCACTTCTGCAATACCCAAGTCTGGTGAAATCTATCCTGACAACGGTAATTAACGCAGTAGACGTGCCTGTAACGTTGAAGATTCGCACTGGCTGGGATACGGCGCACCGTAACTGTGAAGAGATTGCCCAACTGGCTGAAGACTGTGGCATTCAAGCTTTGACGATTCATGGACGCACACGCGCCTGTTTATTTCAGGGCGACGCTGAATACGACAGCATTCGGGCAGTTAAGCAGAAAGTTTCCATTCCGGTAATCGCGAATGGTGACATTACTGACCCGCTTAAAGCCAGAGCTGTGCTCGACTACACAGGGGCTGATGCTCTTATGATAGGACGCGCGGCTCAGGGAAGACCCTGGATCTTTCGGGAAATCCAGTATTATCTGGACACTGGAGAGCTGCTTCCTCCCCTGCCTCTGGCAGAGGTGAAGCGCTTACTTTGTGGGCATATTGGGGAACTACATGACTTTTATGGTCATGCTAAGGGATACCGAATTGCTCGCAAACACGTTTCCTGGTACCTACAGGAACACGCTCCAAATGACCAGTTTCGGCGCACATTCAACGCCATTGAAGATGCAAGCGAACAGCTTGAGGCGTTGGAGGCATACTTCGAAAATCTTGCGTAATTAGAAATAAAGAGCTGACAGAACTATGTTCGAACAACGCGTAAATTCTGACGTACTAACCGTTTCCACCGTTAACTCACAGGATCAGGTTACCCAAAAACCTCTTCGTGACTCCGTGAAACAAGCACTGAAGAACTATTTTGCTCAACTGAATGGTCAAGATGTTAGTGATCTGTATGAGCTGGTATTGGCTGAAGTAGAGCAGCCATTGTTGGACATGGTGATGCAATACACCCGTGGCAACCAAACCCGCGCTGCCCTGATGATGGGCATCAACCGTGGCACGCTGCGTAAAAAATTGAAAAAATACGGCATGAACTGATATTAATCAGTTAAGTTGTTGTTTAAAAAGGCGCTACTCGGCATGGGGAAGCGCCTTTTTTAATCTCTGAGAGTATCAAAATAAGCCTGGTTCTTCCGGGAAGTGGAGTAGATAAAGGAACTATGGGTTGCTGGTGGTCATGGAAGAAAGTTATTTATCTGGGAAATAGCGTTCCATGCTAAGAAATCCGGGGAATTATGACATCAATTGCATTTATATGCTTAAATCTTAATTATGAAAAATGGTATTCAACAATCCTTTAGACGAAATGACATTATTGTTGATTTAAAACTCACAAAACAAATGAATACAAAACATAATATTCACCACGTGAATCAAGTTATTAATTGAAACAACTTACTTCATTTTTCAATGAGTAAATTCATTTCCTTCCAGTAACTTTTGCATTAGCCTTAACTCCTTCTTATATACATATCTTAATTGTTCTCCGAAAGGACGGGCATCATGCGAATCGAAAAAAACCAGACAAGGAAATGATTCTGGTAACGATTCTTGCAGGATAGACTCCAGTTCTTCGTCAGTGAATATTGAGGGGTTCAGAGGGCAGCTGTTAATACGCAGATAATCTTGTATAAACCATTTTTCAAACTTGGACTTATCGGTCAGGAGTTTCATTAAACCTTCTTTTAATTTGCGCGTTGAAGGCCATTATTAGGCCGTCTTCTGGACCCATACACAATAGAAATTTTTAGAAGTCACGCTTTAAAAAACTTTATAGTACATAGTAAATATATGATTTTATAGGAAGTTAACTTGTGAGCAATAAATTCGACTACAACCTAATCAAAACGCTGGTGATGATTTTTGAAACAAAAAGTATGACTAAATCAGCTCAGGCCCTTGGGATATCGTCGCCGACACTAACATACTCATTAAATAAACTACGTGATTATTATCATGACATCCTTTTTGTCAAATCAGCCAAAGGGCTAAAAGCAACTCCAATTGCTAGCCAGCTCTATCCATCCTTTAAGAAAATTGACGAAGAAATATCACATTCAATTATGATTAGTGGTAGTAAACAAACAGAAGTATCTAACATATTCATTCGAACCAATACTATGATTGAATATTATTTAATGAATAAATTGCTAAAAAACAATAAAATATCCGATCAGGTATCATTCACATTTAATAACCGTATCATGCTCGAAGATCAGCGGATTACCGCTTTGGTTTCAAGAGAAGTGGATATTGATATTGGTTCTGCAATTAAATATAACCACTCTTTCATTTCTACAAGGATTGCCCAATCTAAAATTATTGGTTTGTGTCGTATGGGGCATCCGAGAATTAAAGATAACTTAAGCCTTGAACAATGGATGAGCGAAGAACATGCCGTCCTAAGCTCAGCTGAAACCAATGCGTATCTACCCGAAAAACTGTATGCAAACTCTCACCAGAGGATTATCCGTTATCGATCAAACTCTCTACTCAACATGCTGCATTGTATTGAAAAGAGTGACTTTGTCATGTTCTTCCCTGAATTTTTACTAAAACACATTCCTGAGTACTTTAATCTTCATTGTGTCACTATCCCATGGATGGAGAAAGACACTCTGGATATCTACGCCTACATTCACAGTAAGGCTAAAAATGATGAACGACTTAATCGAATCATAGAATTGTTGAAGAACTGATAAATAATCATAACATATTGATTGATTAATATTTTTTCCAAAATATGATAGTTCCTTACCCGACATAACTAATTGTCGCGACATAAGCTTTTTATTGTCTGAAAATTATCATCCTTCATTTTCTCTCCATATTTACCTGCCTAAGTTCGTTTTTCTCCACTTTGTTTACACTGCACATGAATTGCAATTATTCCCCGCTCTTCACCAGACTTAGCGTAGTGATAAAGTTGCCTCATTCACCCCAACAGGTTTTTAGATAACTCTGTAGCCCTGGTGCACAAGTCGTCCCTGGACGGGGTTTGGGTTAACGAGGTTCCATATGAAAAAGCTCATTGCCGCTGCGTTGCTTTCTACACTTCTGGCGGGTTGTGCGACTGACTCACCTTGCGTACCGGTCTATGACGACCAGGGGCGTTTAGTGCATACCAATACCTGTATGAAAGGTACGACTCAGGATAACTGGGAAACCGCAGGCGCTATCGCCGGTGGCGCCGCTGCGATTGCAGGTTTAACGCTGGGTATCGTTGCGTTAACTAAATAACTCTTCCATTCGAATCAGAAACAGCGCGCCTGACCAGGGCGCGCTTTTTTATTGGGAAAATCCGTCTGCATCGTTTAAGTGCAAGCAAAAATAGGCCCCTCCTTTTTTAGTCATCAGCTCTGCTTTTTTAGCGTGAAACAAATCACTCAGTTTCGTACTTTTTTGTTTTGTTGCATCAACAGCCGTGATGCCTCTCACACCCCTGCATTAATAGCACCCCAGCTAATATTAACGTCAGAAACTACTTCTTTTCATATGATCAAAAACTGAAACTTTTTTGTGCTGAAATGTGGCGTAGGTTTCATTTTTGCACCGTTTTAGGGCGCTGTGTGCGATTTTTCCTGTCTACACTCAGCTAACTGCGACGCGTGGTACACGCATACCGCGACTCGCAATCTTGGCACTCCCTTTGCTTTAACCAGACTGGCAGATGCCACAGACAGGAAAAACGACGCCACGCTAGCGTCAATACTTATAACGATAATTTCGCCACACAGGATGCATTATGAAAAAGACAATACTCTCCACTCTGGTCGCAGCCGGTGCATTATTCGCAATCGTCGGCCAGGCTCACGCTGGGACCACGTTTGAAGCGGTAAAAAAGAAAGGTTTTGTGCAATGTGGGATTAGCGATGGTCTGCCAGGTTTTTCCTATGCTGATGCCAATGGTAAGTTTACCGGCATTGATGTAGACGTTTGTCGCGGCGTTGCGGCTGCGGTATTTGGTGATGCATCGAAAGTGAAATACACCCCACTGACGGCGAAAGAGCGTTTTACCGCGCTGCAATCTGGTGAAGTGGACATTCTGTCACGTAATACCACCTGGACTTCCTCACGCGATGCCGGGATGGGCATGATGTTTACTGGCGTGACTTATTACGATGGCATCGGCTTCCTGACGCACAACAAAGCAGATCTGAAGAGCGCTAAAGAGCTGGATGGTGCGACTGTATGTATTCAGGCTGGTACTGATACTGAATTGAACGTGGCCGATTACTTCAAAGCAAACAATATGAAGTACACCCCAGTGACGTTCGACCGCTCCGATGAATCAGCGAAGGCGCTGGAATCAGGCCGCTGCGATACTCTGGCTTCCGACCAGTCACAACTCTATGCGCTTCGTATCAAACTCAGCACTCCAGGCGAATGGGTAGTTCTTCCTGAAGTGATTTCAAAAGAACCTTTAGGCCCAGTAGTCCGCCGTGGTGATGAAGACTGGTTCTCCATTGTACGCTGGACTTTGTTCGCCATGCTGAACGCCGAAGAAATGGGTATTGATTCTAAAAACGTTGACCAGATGGCCGCTAATCCAACAACACCAGATATGGCACACCTGTTAGGTAAAGAAGGTGACTTTGGTAAAGACCTGAAACTCGACAATAAATGGGCGTACAACATCGTCAAACAAGTGGGTAACTACGCTGAAATTTTCGAGCATAACGTAGGCTCTGAAAGCCCCCTGAAGATCAAACGTGGACAGAACAACCTGTGGAACAAAGGCGGTATTCAGTACGCACCACCGGTTCGCTAAGCGAGACGTCAGAAATGGGCACTACTGTTGTAGTGCCCAAAGTTTGAGTTTATGTAACTGAGGTTCGCTTATGCCCCATCGCCGCCCACTCGTAAAAGTGGATATCTCCTTTTCAAATCCTGCGGTTCGTGCGTGGCTGTATCAGATTATTGCGGTCGTCATCGTCGCTGGCATCGCCATTTACCTGATACACAACACCGTCACCAACCTTAGCAATCGTGGCATTACCTCCGGTTTTGCATTTTTGGATCGCAGCGCAGGCTTCGGTATCGTTCAGCATCTCATTGATTATGAGCAGGGTGATACTTATGGTCGCGTGTTCGTCGTCGGCCTGCTGAACACCTTATTGGTTTCCTCATTGTGCATTGTCTTCGCTTCATTTATTGGCTTCTTTCTCGGTCTAGCCCGGCTTTCCGATAACTGGCTTCTACGCAAACTTTCTACTTTTTATATCGAGACATTCCGCAATATCCCTCCTTTATTGCAGATTTTCTTTTGGTATTTTGCGGTACTGCGCAACTTACCTGGCCCCCGTCAGGCGGTTAATGCCTTTGATCTTCTCTTTCTGAGCAACCGTGGGCTTTATATTCCTTCTCCGCAAATTGGTGAAGGAGCACTGGCCTTTATTGCTGCTATTGCGGCTGCATTGGTCCTTTCTGCAGGACTGTATCGATATAACAAAATGCACCAGATAAAAACTGGGCAATTGCGCCGTACTTGGCCTTTCGCTTTGGGTTTATTGATATTGCTGCCGATTGTTGCTCAATGGATTTTCGGCGCAGCACTGCACTGGGATGTCCCAGCTTTGCGCGGTTTTAACTTCCGTGGCGGCATGGTACTTATTCCTGAGCTTGCGGCATTAACTCTCGCTTTGTCGGTTTATACCTCCGCTTTTATTGCCGAAATTATTCGTGCCGGAATCCAGTCTGTCCCTTATGGTCAGCACGAAGCGGCGCGCTCATTAGGGATACCCAACCCGGTCACATTGCGCCAGGTCATCATTCCTCAAGCCATGCGCGTGATCATTCCACCGCTCACCAGTCAGTACCTCAATATCGTGAAAAACTCCTCTCTGGCGGCCGCTATTGGCTATCCGGATATGGTTTCGTTGTTCGCAGGAACAGTACTCAACCAGACCGGTCAAGCCATTGAAACCATTGCCATAACGATGTCGGTTTACCTAATTATCAGCCTGACTATTTCGTTACTAATGAATATCTATAACCGGCGAATTGCCCTGGTTGAGCGCTAAGGAATTACGATGACAAAAGCATTAGTGTCACATAACGCGCGCCCAAAGGCTGTTCGCTCAGGTGCCGTACAGTGGGCTCGTAAGAATCTTTTTTCCAGCTGGTCTAATAGCTTACTGACTATTTTCTGCTTGTGGATGATGTGGGAACTGATTCCGCCATTGTTGAATTGGACGATTTTCCAGGCTAATTGGATTGGTGATAGCCGTGCTGACTGCACAAAAGAGGGGGCTTGCTGGGTGTTTATCCACGCACGTTTCGGGCAGTTTATGTATGGGTTATACCCGCATGATCAACGCTGGCGAATTAACCTTGCTCTGCTCATTGGCCTGGCTTCTATCATCCCAATGTTCTGGAATGCGATGCCTCGCCGTGGCCGTTACATCGCCGCATGGGCAGTCATCTATCCTCTGGTTGTTTGGGGTTTGCTATACGGCGGCTTTTTAGGTCTGGATCGTGTCGAAACTCGCCAGTGGGGAGGGTTAACTTTAACGCTTATCATCGCGTCAGTGGGGATTGCCGGTGCGTTACCGTTGGGGATCTTACTGGCCTTAGGCCGCCGTTCGACAATGCCCGTGGTTAGAATTTTGTCGGTGGTCTTTATCGAGTTCTGGCGTGGCGTACCGTTAATCACCGTCTTGTTTATGTCATCCGTCATGCTGCCACTGTTTCTTTCTGAAGGGACAAGCATCGACAAACTTATCCGTGCATTGGTTGGCGTGATCCTTTTCCAGTCCGCTTATGTCGCAGAAGTTGTACGTGGCGGTTTGCAGGCGCTACCAAAAGGGCAGTACGAAGCCGCAGAGTCTCTGGCACTGGGATACTGGAAAACCCAGGGATTAGTGATCCTGCCGCAGGCATTAAAGATGGTCATTCCAGGCCTGGTTAACACCATCATTGCACTATTTAAAGACACCAGTCTGGTGATCATTATTGGTTTGTTTGATCTGTTTAGCAGCGTACAGCAAGCCACTGTTGATCCTGCATGGCTGGGGATGTCGACCGAAGGCTACGTCTTCGCAGCCCTCATCTACTGGATTTTCTGTTTCAGTATGTCGCGTTACAGCCAGCATCTTGAAAAACGTTTTAACACCGGACGAACACCGCACTGAGGATGAATAAATGAGTCAAATTACTATGCAACCCGCTGATGCGATGATCATGCTGGAGAATGTGAATAAATGGTACGGACAGTTTCACGTACTGAAAGATATCAATTTGAAGGTACAACAAGGCGAGCGCATCGTACTGTGCGGGCCTTCAGGTTCAGGTAAATCCACAACGATACGCTGCATTAACCATCTGGAAGAGCATCAACAAGGACGTATTGTCGTTGATGGCACCGAGCTCAACGATGATTTGCGTAATATTGAGAAAGTCAGGACTGAAGTCGGGATGGTTTTCCAACACTTTAACCTTTTCCCACACCTTACAGTGTTGCAAAACTGCACACTTGCGCCGATTTGGGTGCGTAAAATGCCCAAGAAAGAAGCTGAAGCACTCGGCATGCATTATCTGGAAAAGGTACGAATTGCTGAACATGCGCATAAATTCCCGGGGCAAATCTCCGGTGGGCAACAGCAACGCGTAGCGATTGCTCGATCACTCTGTATGAAACCGAAAATTATGCTATTTGATGAGCCTACTTCTGCACTGGACCCAGAGATGGTTAAAGAGGTGTTGGATACCATGATTGGCCTGGCAGAATCAGGCATGACAATGTTGTGTGTAACGCATGAAATGGGTTTTGCACGGACGGTTGCTGATAGAGTGATCTTCATGGACCGGGGGGAAATTGTTGAACAGGCTCCTCCAAATGAGTTCTTTGCCCATCCAAAATCAGAACGCACGCGAGCATTTTTGTCTCAGGTCATTCATTGATATTTATAGATAAAGGTCACTTTCGTGGCTTTTATCTTTTTTACAACGATCCAAAACAAAAAGGCCATCCTTGCGGATGGCCTTTTTGTTTATTTGGAGCCTGGCAGTTCCCTACTCTCGCATGGGGAGACCCCACACTACCATCGGCGCTACGGCGTTTCACTTCTGAGTTCGGCATGGGGTCAGGTGGGACCACCGCGCTACTGCCGCCAGGCAAATTCTTTATCAAGCCGCCGAACTTTAACCTAAAAACTGGTGCTGATACCCAGAGTCGAACTGGGGACCTCACCCTTACCAAGGGTGCGCTCTACCAACTGAGCCATATCAGCACGCTTTAATTTTGAGCCTGGCAGTTCCCTACTCTCGCATGGGGAGACCCCACACTACCATCGGCGCTACGGCGTTTCACTTCTGAGTTCGGCATGGGGTCAGGTGGGACCACCGCGCTAGTGCCGCCAGGCATATTCTG